>NZ_JBJKOD010000006.1:0-237139 GCF_045765065.1 Winogradskyella sp. 4-2091 | reverse complement strand
TATAATAACCATTATTTTATTTTTTAAATTTTAAAAGAAAAATGATTATATGTATATATATGTTGATAACATCGTTTTTCATTAATTTAACCTTCTCTAAACACCATTAAAAAATTAAAACGTAACTTTGTAGTAAACTTAATAACCTCTCTTCGCTTTATATTAAGTTTTAAATTAGAATTCCTATCACTTATAGGAAATGAATATGATTACAAATTAAATGACAAAAAAGAAAAAAAAGAAATCTAAAAAAGGGATTTCAAATCTTACAAATACTATTCTGGGTATTTTAAAAAAAGACAGAAACAAAACTTTTAATTATAAGCAGATTGCAGCTATACTTGGTGTTAACGATGCTAGTAGCCGAAATCAGATTATAAAAAAGCTTCACCAGCTTAAAGCTAAACAAGAAATTGAAGAAGTAGATCGTGGTAAATTTAAAGTTGTTGTAAATACAGAATATCATACAGGTATTTTAGATTTAGCATCTAAAGGAAACGGTTATATTATTTGCGATGATTTTGAAGAAGATGTATTTATCGCTTCAAACAATATTAATAAAGCTTTAAATGGCGATGAAGTAGAATTTTACGCTTACAAAAGAAAACATAGAGGCAAGCAAGAAGGAGAAATTACCAATATTATTAAACGTGCAAAAACGGAATATGTTGGTACTATTCAAATTCATGAGAAAAAGAATTTTGCTTTTGTTGTACCAGATAGTAACAAAATGTACAAAGATATTTTTGTACCTATCAATAAAATAAACAAAGCAGAAGATGGAGATAAAGTACTTGTATCTCTTGAAGATTGGCCAGAAAGAGCAGATTCTCCCAACGGAAAAGTCATTCAGGTACTAGGAAAACCAGGAGAACACGGTACAGAGATTAATGCTATCATGGCAGAATATGGTTTACCATTAGAATTTCCTCATGAAGTTGAAGCCTATGCTAACAATATTGATTTAGAAATAAAACCCGAAGAAATTGCTAAGCGTAGAGATATGCGTAAAGATTTAACCTTTACCATAGATCCAAAAGATGCTAAAGATTTTGATGATGCCTTATCGTTTACAGTTTTAGATAATGGTTTATATGAAATAGGAATACATATCGCAGATGTATCGCATTATTTACAACCAGGAACGGTTTTAGATGACGAAGCTTACGAGCGTGCAACCTCAATTTATTTAGTAGATCGTGTAGTACCAATGTTACCAGAAATTTTATCTAATGGTGCATGTTCTTTACGTCCACACGAAGAAAAATATACCTTTTCTGCCGTGTTTCAAATGAATGAAAAATGCGAAATTAAAAACGAATGGTTTGGTAGAACTGTAACGTATTCTGATGCACGTTTCGCTTACGAAGAAGCACAGGCTATTATAGAAAATAATCCTGAAATGCCTTCTAAAGCAGCAATTTCAGATATTGATACTACAATTCCTACTGAAGTTTCGTTAACCGGAAAACAATATAAAACATCAAACGATATTGCTTTTGCAGTATTAAAAATGAATGAATTAGCGCGTAAAATGCGAGGTGCTCGTATGCGAGATGGTGCTATTTCTTTTGATAAAGTTGAAGTAAAATTTAATTTAGATGAAGAAGCTAACCCAGTTGGTGTTTTCTTTAAAACGAGTAAAGATGCTAATAAATTAATTGAAGAGTTTATGTTGTTAGCCAACAGAAAGGTTTCAGAGTTTGTTGGTAAACAGAAAAAAACATTTGTATACAGAGTACACGATGAGCCAGATGAATCTAAATTAGCGCAATTACAAACCGTTGTAGCACGTTTTGGACATAAATTAAACTTTAAAGATAAAGGTAGTATTTCATCCTCGTTAAATAATTTACTCAAAGATGTTGTTGGTAAAAAAGAACAGAATTTAGTAGATACGTTAACGATTAGAACCATGTCTAAAGCAGAATATACCACGCATAATATTGGTCATTACGGTTTATCTTTTGACTATTATAGCCACTTTACATCGCCAATTCGTCGTTATCCAGATGTTATGGCACATCGTTTATTACAACGCTATTTAGATGGCGAAAAATCTGCAAATGAAGAGGTGTATGAAGAGCGTTGTAAACATTCTAGTAATATGGAATATTTAGCAACTAAAGCTGAGCGAGATTCTATTAAGTACATGCAAATTCGTTTTATGCAAGATCATCAAGACGAAGAATTTGTTGGTGTTATTTCTGGTGTTACAGATTGGGGAATTTATGTAGAAATTATTTCTAATAAATGTGAAGGTATGGTAAGTGTTAGAGATATGAAAGACGATCACTATCAGTTTGACCAGGATCAATATGCAATGGTCGGTAAAAATTCTGGAGTTGTGTATCAACTTGGAGATGAAGTAATTGTGAAAGTGAAAAATACAGACTTAACTAAGAAACACTTAGATTTTTATATGGTTGGAAAACCTGAAACGGAATAAATAACATGATAGATCATGTTAATACTGAAGAAAAGTTTGTTATTCTGAATTTATTTTAGAATCTGAAACGAGTTCAGATTAACAAATCAATCATTTTTAAACAATTTCTTTATTTTTAGGAATTATTAAACAAACAATTATGATTCTTACCACAACTAACTCAATTGAAAACTATAAAATAATAGATTATTTAGGCATTGTAACAGGTGTTGCTATGAATAAAGAAGCTTTATCTATGGGCTTTAGCATGTCTAAATATTATACTAAAATACAGAATAGTATAGAAGATGTGAAAGAAGAAGCATTTCAAACTTTACAAAATAATGCAGCAAAATTAAATGCAAATGCGGTTGTAGGTATTAAAGTTGAAATAGAACTTACAACACACAATTATGCTATGGTTTCTGTAACAGGAACAGCAGTAAAAGTGGCCGTTTAATTATGAAAACATCTACAAAAGCCAGTATATATATTTTCTTAATCTTCTTAGTAACGTATATGGTTATAAGATTCGGAATCCAACTAGTGTATAGTGATATTAATCGTTATGTATTAACAGGAATTTCTGCATTTTTAACCGTTTTATTATCACCACAAAGGCGCATTGTTAAGAAGCGTTCTGGCGACGAAATTCAATTAAAATGGCTATTTAGTAATAAAGTGATAGTCTTAAAATAAATTTTATAAACATGAAAAATTTTTTCTTTGTAATACTATGTATAGTTGGTTTTACAGCGAATGCTCAAGATTCTATAGAGAAAACTGTAGGTGAGTTTTCAACTTTAAAAGTGTTTGATTTAATCCAAGTAAAAATGATTCAATCAGATGAAAATAAAGTCATTATTTCTGGAAAAAATAAAGAAGACGTAGAAGTTGTTAATAACAATGGAAAATTAAAAATACGCATGAATCTTGAAGAAAGTTATGATGGTAATGATACTGTTGTAGAATTGTATTTTGTTTCTGTAGATGTTATTGATGCTAATGAAGGTGCTTTTGTGATTGTAAAAGATCCTATTAAGCAATTTGAAATAGATTTAAGAGTACAAGAAGGTGCTGGAATTACAGCTAGTTTAGAAACTAGTTATGCTAATATTAGAGCTGTAACTGGTGGAGAAATAAATGTAGCTGGTAGTTCTAAAAATCAAGATATTTCAATTTATACAGGTGGTGTTTATAATGGTAAAGAGTTTATAACCGAAAATACGGAAGTGAGTATAAATGCTGCTGGTGAGGCACATGTAAATGTTTCTGAAATGGTAGATGTTAGAATTAAAGCAGGTGGTGAGGTATTTATTTATGGTGATCCAAAAGAAGTTAAAGAAAATACACTTCTTGGTGGTAGAATAAAACGTATGTAAATTCCTCTTAGTTTCTTACATTTGTGTAAACAGCAGTTTATACATGTTAGACGATATCTTAACAGCCATTCCTTTTGGAATAATCTTAGCCTTTACTATAGGTCCTGTTTTTTTTGTTCTACTCGAAACAGGTGCAACCAAAGGCTTTACAAGTGCTGTAATATTTGATTTAGGCGTTATTTTCGCAGATATTGTTTTCATTTTCGTTATATTTTTTAGTACAGACTCCCTTTTAGATAAAATTAAAGATGATCCTAAACTGTTAGTATTTGGTGGCACTTTATTGGTTGTCTATGGTCTTATTAGTTTTATTAAAACATCTAAATCTTTCCGATCTATTGTTAGAGAGCATCATAGAATTGAGCTTCCAAAGAAAGATTACGGTAAACTTTTTATTAAAGGTTTTTTACTCAATTTTATTAATATTGGTGTATTACTAGGTTGGCTAGGTTTTATTGTAATTGGTACATCTATTACAACTTCAGATAATGGTGTAACCATCTTTATTACTACGATGTTAATTTCTTACTTTTTGGCAGATTTGGTAAAAATAGCAGCTGCAAAACGGCTACGAAATAAGTTAACACCAAGACGTATCTTTAAGACTAAAAAAATCGTGTCATTAGTCATTTTAATCTTCGGAATATTTCTATTGGTTCAAGGGCTTTTTCCTAAAGTTTATGAGAAAAGTATTGAGCAGATTGAGAAGGTAAATCCTATGCAGTAAATACGATGTTTATATGAATTCAAAAATTCTAACATTTCCACTACGATTAGCTGTAATTGTTTTAATTTTTGGAGCCTTATTCAAAATTATGCACTGGCCTTATGCAGCGCAATTAATGTTAATTAGTGGAGTTTCAATGGGTCTTTTATATAGTATTCGTTTTATAAAAAAAGCAGATAAATCTAGGCTAGATTATATAAAGTTGAGTCTAATCTTACTCTGGGTTTTTAGTTATTTAGTTAAAGCTTTTCGCATATTTTATCTTCCATATGTTTTTGAATTTCTATTAGCTATTCTCTTTATCTATTGGTTTTCTATTGAAGGCATAGATTATCTTAAAAACAGAAAATACAGGAAGAATTCTTTTTTAAAAGCTTTATATTTCTTGTTAATTGCTTTGACAATTTTTGCTTTATTTTTTGGAATACTTTTTAAAATTCAACATTGGCCTTATGGTTCATTATTATTTACAATCGGTGTTTTATTATTAAGTATTCTGTTGCTATTTGATTATTTAATAATTGATAGAAAACACAGTTAATAGCATCATTACAAAATATCACATAAATAAAAAGGCTTCTAAATAAAAATTAGAAGCCTTCGTAATTAAGTTAACCTTGATATTAAAGATTATTTTCTAATAATGTTTGTAGTGATTTTGTTCTTTCCGCTACGTTATGAACATTAGAAGTTGGTTTATGATCTAAAGTTAAGGTGTTATTATCAAAACTTGCCCAAGTATTTGAGCTAGAATTTCCTGCTTCATTTTTAATGATAATGGTTTCTAATTCATCGTTTAAGGCTTCTTTTCCCATGTCGTCTTGGCAAATTGATTTTAAAGAATTAACTAAAGGTTCAAAATAAACAGGAGGCCAGGCCTTATTGTATAAATGACTCATTCCGTCAGTAGATAATGTTTTCCAATCTACATTTACTGCAATATCTTTTCCGACGATATCCTTAATTTCTTTTAAAATAGTTTCAAATTCATTGGCTTCAAATGCTTTTGCTACTCGTTTTTCTGCTAATCCCATAATGTCTATATTTTTTTGATTTATAATTTAGATTCTAAAACAACTCTTAATTGCGTCTTAAAATCGGTTTTAAACTTGGTTTTAAAATTTATGTGTATGTTGATGGTATCGTTTATTTTAGTTAGCTCTAGAGCTGTGTTATCCTCAGGTTTAATAACTAATAGTTTCAAAGAATTTAGTGCTTGGTGACCTAAATCATCTTTAGAAATAGTGTTTAATATGTCTTTTAAAACTTTAATAAATACTTCGAATTGATATTTTTCAAGTTCAGTTTTAAGATTATTTATTATAAGTTTTGAGTTAAGTTCAAAATCATATAACTTTTCTATGATGTCTTTTTCTTGTTTAAATAAACGTTTTAGTTCTAATGATGTAGAAACTTTTGTGTTACTAAGATCCATGTGGTCCTCATTAGTAAGAAACTCAATATTATGCGTTGATGAATTGAGCTCAACATGATTTAATAAATTAATATTTATGTAGATTAAAGATGCTTTGCATTGGAGTAATACTACCTTTTCTGTTTTATTAATATCAATAGGAATTCCTTCTTTTATTGAACCGTTAGAAAAGTGAATACTTGTAGAAATTTTGAGAGTATTTTTTTCTAACGATTTGTTGTAGAAAATAATTTTTTCTAAAATTTTTTGTGGACTTATCAAGGTTATGTTATCCAAATTCATGGTATTCAATAAGGGCTTATTAGTATTAAATTCTATGGTTCAAAATTACTAGAGATTGTAACCCTGAACTACCCTGTTTTCCGTGAAATTGCTTTGGTATTTTATAGCTAATACCTAATTTATAAGGTTTTATAAGTAGAAGTAAATAGGTTGTATAAAGGCTTTTTAATGAAAAAAATTAACTTTATAAGAAAGTACGTTTAAGCTTAGTTTAATAAATGAAAATGAAAAAAGAGATACTGAGAAGTGTCTCTTTCTTGAGGTGTTTTGATCTACAGGTTTAGTAAGAACCGCGTACCTATTATTGCAAATTTTATTAAAATTTAAAAAATAAAAAAGCCTCTAAGAGAACTTAGAAGCTTTTTGAGGTGTCGAGCGGATTCGAACCGCTGTAGATGGTGTTGCAGACCACTGCCTAGCCACTCGGCCACGACACCCTAAATTCTTTTGAAAAAAAGGAATCTCATTAATAACTAACGAGAGCGCAAATATATAAATTATATACTTTTTAAGCTAAATAGCTTCACTTTTTTCGATTCTGATTCATTTTTATCGTAACCATCTCAACATCACCACCAATTGGTGGATTAATTTTACTTACCGCAACTGTGGCTTTTGTAATTATTGAAGAATCTTTAAAAACACGATCTAAAATCCGTTGAGCTACTGTTTCTAATAACTTAGAAGGTATTGCCATTTCTTCACGTACTACTTTGTTTAAAAACACATAATCTACTGTATCACTTAAGTCATCAGATTTAGATGATTTTTTTAAGTCAGCTTTGACTTCTATATCTACTCTATAATCACTACCAATAGCCGTTTCTTCTTTTAAACAACCATGATTAGCAAATATGCGTATGTTTTCAACTTTTATTATTCCCATGATTCAAAAGTAATATTTCTTGATGAATTTTGGTGACTGTTCGCAACTGAAGTAACATACATGAGAAATGGTTAAAATCGTAATTGTTGAATAAAAACAAAATTTTTATCAGTTATCACTAAATAGGTCTTTGTTCTTTGTTCTAAAAGCGAAGCGGTCTTAAGTCTATATTCATAAACCGACTAACTTAATTCGTAAACAAATCAAACACATTACTCAATGCGCTAGTCTTTGCTTTATAAAATTCTGTATAACTACACTTTTTACAAGTTACTGAGCTGAATTTTTTATTCTGAATATCAAATATTTTAGACCATCGTCCACCAGTTGCTCTCATTTCGTCAACTTCATAAGTTGTATTGTCGCATTTTGGGCAGATATAATTCATAATTTTCTATAAGTTTTGATTCATACTATCAGTCTAAAAAGATAAATAAATGTTACATTTTGCTTAATTTTACCAACTGGAATAATGATGTTGATGTTTAGAGTTATGTATATAAGATTTACCTAACAGCTAATAGTCAACAGCTAATACCTTAAACATGTCAGAAGAAATAAAAGCCCTCAATTTTATTGAGCATATAATAGAAGAAGATTTAGCGAATGGTTTACCAAAAGAAAAGCTTCGTTTTCGTTTTCCGCCAGAACCAAATGGATATTTACACATTGGTCATACCAAAGCTATTGGTATAAGTTTTGGGTTAGGAGAGAAGTACAATGCACCTGTTAATTTAAGGTTCGATGATACTAATCCTGCTAAGGAAGAACAAGAATATGTAGATGCTATAAAAAAAGACATTGCTTGGTTAGGTTATAAATGGGAAAATGAATTGTACTCATCAGATTACTTTCAGAAGTTATACGATTGGGCAGTTTTAATGATAAAAGATGGAAAAGCTTATGTAGATTCTCAATCTTCAGAAGTCATGGCTGAGCAAAAGGGAACACCAACTCAGGTAGGTACAAATAGCCCTTATAGAGACCGAAGTGTTGAAGAAAATTTGGAATTATTTGAAGGTATGAAAGCCGGAAAATTTCCTGCTGGTACACATCTATTGCGTGCCAAAATAGACATGGAAGATCCAAATATGTTAATGAGAGATCCTATTATGTATCGTATTATGTACGCACATCATCACAGAACTGGAGATGATTGGTGTATTTATCCAATGTATGATTGGACGCATGGTGAAAGTGATTACTTAGAACAGATTTCGCACTCATTATGTTCTTTAGAATTTAAACCTCATAGAAAACTTTACGATTGGTTTAAGGATAATGTTTATGAATACAGTAAAGAAAACTATCCATTAGCACCAAAACAGCTTGAATTTGCTAGACTAAATTTAAGTTACACCATTATGAGTAAGCGTAAATTATTACGTTTAGTAGAAGAGGGTGTAGTTTCTGGTTGGGACGATCCACGTATGCCAACAATATCTGGTTTGCGTCGTCGTGGTTACACACCAAATTCTATTAGAAAATTCATAGAAAAAGTAGGTGTTGCTAAGCGCGAAAACGTCATTGATGTGTCACTATTAGAATTCTGTATTCGTGAAGATTTAAATAAAACAGCCAATAGAGTCATGGCGGTTTTAGATCCAGTAAAAGTGGTAATTACTAATTATCCTAAAGATAAAGAAGAATGGTTAGAAGCCGAAAATAACCAAGAAGATGATTCAGCCGGATTCAGAAAAGTTCCATTTTCTAGAGAAATCTATATTGAAAGAGAAGATTTTAAAGAAGAAGCCGGAAACAAATTTTTTAGATTGAAACTAGGAGGTGAAGTAAGATTAAAAAATGCTTACATCATTAAAGCTAATGAGGTTAGAAAAGACCAAAACGGAGATATTTTAGAAATACAGTGTACTTATGATGAGGATACGTCTAAAAAGGTAAAAGGTACTTTGCATTGGGTTTCAGTAAAACATGCTATAACTGCAGAAATTAGAGAATATGATCGTTTATTTAATGACGAAGCTCCAGACAGTCATGGCGAAAAGGATTTTATGGAATTTATTAACCCAAATTCTTTAACCGTAAAAACAGGGTATTTAGAACCAAGTTTAGCAGAAGCGAAAGTAGGAGAGCAGTTTCAGTTTCAACGTTTAGGCTATTTTAATGTAGATGATGATTCCACACCAGAAAAATTAGTATTTAATAAAACGGTTGGTTTAAGAGATAGTTGGTCAAAACAAAAGCCTAAGCCTCAAAATAACCAAAACCAAAATAAACCTAATCCGCAACAACAAAAACGTTCTGCGATTAGTGTTATTCAACAATTTGGTAAGAAATACACAAAATTCCCTGAAGAAAAACAATTAAAAGCTAAAGCTGAAATACAAGTGTTGGCTAAAGATGTGTCTTATGATGATTTAGAGCCGTTATTTGGCACTGCAGTAAAAAAAGCAGGTACACGTATAGTTGTTTTAATTGCGTTAAAAGAGTTGCTTAAAAATGGCTTAGAAAAAAATGAAGCGATTACTGAATTTATTGAGAAGGCTAAGGAAGACAAAAATGACATTTTAGTTGCGGAAGCTTCTGATATTTAACAGTTTATTGAGATAGTTTGGTTCAGATTATTTGTAACTTATGATAAACATTATAAATTATGAAAGAATCACAGAAAATATTAACTGAAATTTCAACAGTAACCAGAGATATAGAAGATAATTATCCAGAACTTCAGAAACATTTAGATGAAACACGAAGCACTTTACCACAAGGTTCAAATAATAGTGCAAGTATAAATGATACCGATTTAAAAAATTATCTCAACGAATTAAAAACGATTAGAGATAAATATATAGAAGAACACTAAGTCAATTTCAAATATAAAAAACCTCATAATCAGTAATTATGAGGTTTTTTTATTTGTATAAATTTTAAATTAAATTTCCTCTACTTGTACATCGTCTTCAGGAATTTCTAAACTTGTTTCAAAATTTGGAACAATCTTATTTACTAACACTTCATTTTTTAATTGTTTAGCTTCTACAAACCACCAATAGTTATCAACATCATTGTAAATACCAACAAAATGAATTGTAGATTTTACACGTTGACCAGACATAGTCATTTCTGTATAACCCGTCATTATGCATCGCGATTGGCCTTGCTCTTTAATAATTTTTGAAACATTAATTACATCTGCTTTTTCAATAACTAAACCTTGTGCTTTTGCACCTTCCATTGTAGATTTTAAAACTTGTAGAGCGGCTTCTTTTCCGCCCATCATATCTAGTACAGCAGGTAGTGTATGTTTTACTACGGTATCAAAATCCAAATCTAAATTAGCTTTTATGGCTGCTGTAGCATCGTTTAATGCGCTTTCTTTAGTTTGAGAAAATGAAACTGTACTTATTGCTATTATTATTAGTAATAGAATTTTTTTTAGTTTATTCATCATCCTTCTTTTTATTTAATTTTTTTGCTTTCATAGCTTCACCTATTTGATTACTAGCTGTAAAACTAGCTACCATGTCATTTAACATTTGACTACCAGCTTGAGGAGAATTAGGTAATAAGATTAAGTTACTATTTGTTTCTTGCCCAATAGATTGCAAGGTATCATAATGTTGTGTCACAACTATAAGAGCAGATGCTTCTTGTGAGTTAATACCAACTCTGTTTAATACATCTACAGACTCTTCTAATCCACGTGCAATCTCACGTCTTTGGTCTGCAATACCTTGTCCTTGTAAACGCTTACTCTCAGCTTCAGCTTTTGCTTTTTCTACTATTAAAATTCTTGCCGCATCACCTTCAAATTGTGCAGCTGTTTTTTCTCTATCTGCAGCATTAATTCTGTTCATAGCAGCTTTTACTTGTGCATCTGGATCAATATCTGTTACTAAAGTTTTAATAATGTCATAACCATATTCCATCATGGCATCATTTAATTCAGATTTTACAGCAATGGCCACATCATCTTTACGTACAAAAACGTCATCTAATTTCATTTTTGGCACTTCAGCACGTACCACATCAAATACATAAGATGTAATTTGATCATGAGGATAATCTAATTTATAAAAGGCATCATATACCTTATCTCTAATTACTTTGTATTGTACAGAAACCTTAAGACGAACGAATACATCATCTAAAGTCTTCGTTTCAATAATAACGTCTAATTGTTGAATTTTAAGACTTAATTTTCCCGCTACTTTATCAATTAATGGAATTTTTAGTTGCAAACCAGAATGTCTAATACTTTGAAATTTCCCAAAGCGTTCAATAATAGCTGAGGTTTGTTGTTTTACCACAAAGAATGATGAAATTAAAACAACGACAGCAAAAAAGATAATTGGAATAAAAATAAATTGACCCATAACACGTTTTTTAAAAGTTAAATAATACGAGACTTTAAAAGTAAGTAATATTAAATAATTTTACCTACGTTTGTTTATATCAGCTTTTATATCAGCATGAAAAATTTAAAATCTATTCTATTAGTCGTCATTTGTATCACTTTTGTTACAACCGGATTTGCACAACGAAAAAATTATAAAATTAAAAACGGTATTGGTCTTCAAGGTGGTGTTACCCAATTTGATATTTTAACCGATAATTTTGAAACAAAAGCCAATACTGGTTATATTGGAGGTATGTCTGCTTCTGTAGATTTACCCAATAAATGGTATAATGTGAGTTATAATATGCAATTATCTCAAAACCACATTGATATTAGTGCATCTAAAGTTGGGCTTTTAACGAGTGAATTTGTGGAGTATAAAATGTTCACCGCAGATGTTTCGTTTTTATTTCATATTAAATTAATTAGTAATAATATTACTTTAGATGTTGGACCAATGCTTCAATATAATAGTGAATTAGAGCTAAAAGACGATTCTAAAGAAGGTTATATCTTAACTGGTTATAACAATTTGTTTACAGAAGATATTAGAGAAATTTCAAATTTTAACGTCAATGGAACAGTTGGTTTAACCTTTGGTGTAAGACGTTTCTTTATTAGAGCACAATACATATATGGTTTTACAAATATGTTGGGTAAATTGAATGATCAAGATTTTAATATCTCAAGTGACGAAAAATTTAAAGGAAATCAATCACTAATGGCTTTAACTTTAAATATTACGCTATAGATTTTTTGTTATTCATTATAAGTTGGAATGAGCGAAGGGTAATCTAATTAATTGGTAATTAGTTGAATACTCTACTGTTTCAACAATTGATCAATAGCTAAATCTAGTTTTTCAACTTCCATTTCAATAGGCAATATACTATCTGTCTTAAATAGCTTTTCTTTCGAAGTATAGCCAATAAAATAGCGCCAACCTTCTGAGCGTAATTCACGTCTTTTAAGAACCAAATTATATAGCGAATCTGCTTCTAAATGTTCAATTTCAGCAATAGGATTTTCAATAGAAATTTCAGGATATAAATCCTTCAAAATTTTCTGAGCCATATAAAAATGTCCAATATTATTAGGATGAACACCATCTGGTATAAACGTAGAATCTGATTTTATGCTTTTCATTGCTGTTAACATAGAATCTAGATGATGATGTAAATCCACAACTTTAAGTTCTTCCGTTTCTATACTTAATAACCAATTAGAATAGGCTTCTAAAACATTATTATATTTAAAATACGGATGCCAATATTCATATGTTTCGTTTTCTTTTGATAAACGATCAGAAATAGGGTTTGGATCAAAAACAGTTGGTGTCATTAAAATTAATTTTGCATTAATAGCTGCAGCCTTTGTTTTCAATTCTAAAATTCCATCTTTGTAGGCTTCAAATCGAAGGCTATCTAATGGCGAATAATTACCATCATTCATACCATAGCAAGCAATTACTAAGTCAGGTTTAATTTCGCTAAGAGCATTATCCAATCTTTTTCTAACATTTGGTCTAGGAAATTCTCGACCAATTTCTGTAGTTCCAGAAATAGTTTCGCCAGATAAACCAATACTAATGATATCTAAGGGATTATTAGGGTATTGTTTTCTGATGTAATATTCTAAAAAATCAACGTATCGACCATTTTGTGTAATGCTATTTCCTAAAATTAGTACACGTTTTTCGTTTAAGACTAAATCTATTTTATCCGCTGAAAAGTCAGCTTTTTTTTCCTTTTTACAAGAGATTAAAAAACCCGTAATCAGTATTAGAATAAAAAAATGAGACTTCATAATTTTGATGTTTTAGACCTGTCAGGTTTTTAAAACCTGACAGGTCTAAGTTATATTAAATATTTTTAATCAAATTCTCAATACGTTTCACGGTTTCAGCTTTACCAATCATATACATAATATCAAAAACATCTGGTCCTTGTAAAGCACCAACTAAAGCGAGTCTTAAAGGCATCATTACTTTACCAAACCCAATCTCATTATCGGTAATCCAACCTTTAATGTTAGTTTGAAGGTTTACAACCGTAAAATCTTCAGTAGCATTAACCAATTCTATAACCTTAGTCATAATATCTGCTGTACCTTCTTTCAATGCTTTTTTAGAAGCTTTTTCATCATAAGCTTTTGGCGCTGTAAAAAAGAAATGACTCAAATCCCAAAAATCTGAAACAAACGTTGCGCGTTCTTTTATTAAGCCAACACATAAAGCAATGTAATTAACATCAATGTCTGCTAATTCTGCTTTGGAAGCTTTAAATTGTTCGGCTAAATCTAAATCTAGTTGTTGTTGCATGTATTGATGATTAAACCACTTCGTTTTATCTGGATCAAAACGTGCACCAGCTTTATTGACTCTAGCTAAATCAAAATCTGCAATCATTTGTTCTAAGCTAAAAATCTCTTGTTCTGTTCCAGGATTCCATCCTAAAAAGGCTAAGAAATTGACAACTGCCTCTGGGAAATAACCATCTTCTTTATAGCCTCTAGAAACGGTGCCGTCTGGAGCTGTATATTCTAATGGAAATACTGGGAATCCCATTTTATCACCATCACGTTTGCTTAGTTTACCTTTTCCTGTTGGTTTTAAAATCAATGGTAAATGCGCGAATTCTGGCGCTTCCCAACCAAAAGCATCATATAATAATTTGTGTAATGCTAAAGATGGTAACCATTCTTCGCCACGAATCACATGTGTAATTTCCATTAAATGGTCATCTACAATATTCGCTAAATGATAGGTAGGCATACCATCACTTTTAAATAAAATTTTATCGTCTAAAACATTAGTATCAATCTTAATATTCCCACGAATAATATCCGTTAAATGCAACGTTTCATCTTGAGGCGATTTAAAACGAATCACAAAATGATCACCTGCTTCAATTTTAGCTTTAGTTTCTTCTTCAGTTAACACTAAAGAATTAACCAAACGTCCTTTTTCACGATTGTGCCAATTATAAATAAAGGTTTTGCCTTCGGCTTCGTGGCCTTTTCGTTCGGCATCTAATTGTTCAGCAGTATCAAAAGCATAATAGGCTTTGCCATTTGCAATTAATTCATCAGCATATTGTTTGTACAAATGTTTGCGTTCACTTTGTCTGTATGGACCAAATTTTTCGTTTTTTCCTGGACCTTCGTCAAACGACATACCACACCAGTCTAATGATTTAACAATATAATCTTCAGCACCTTCTACAAAACGATTTTGGTCTGTATCTTCAATTCTTAATACAAAATCGCCACCATGTTTTTTGGCAAATAAATAGTTGAATAAAGCAGTTCTTACACCACCAATATGTAAAGGTCCTGTTGGACTAGGTGCAAAACGCACACGTACTTTTTTAGACATAACGGAAAATAGAAATAGTTTGTCATTCTGAATTTATTTCAGAATCTCGCGCAAAGATAGTTTGATAGAATTTTAGAACAAAGAAAATAAGCAGTTGTTAAGTTTTGCCGTATTTAACAGTTAATTCTTCTATATTAACAGAATCTTATTAGTTGTCAACTATTTTCGATTAAAATAAATTTGTAGTTTAGTCAGTTAAAGGTAATATAGAGTGTAGTTTAACATTTTGTATTTTACAATTGAACCCATGAAAAAGCTTTTAGTAATACTATCAATAATTACTGTTTTTATCTCGTGTAAGAATGAAGTGAAAGAAGCAGAAGTAAAAGAAGAAACTGAAATCTTTGAAGAAGTTACTTATCAAGACATAAAGCACGATGATTACGAATTAAGCAAACCAGTTAAAAACATAGAAGCGACATTAGTTCTTTTTGGAGGTTTTCCAGAAACGGCTAAAGACGTAAAACGGGAATTTAAAATTCTTGAAAAGGCTAAAAACAATGACGTTGCTGTTTTGTTTATGAATTATAACAGAAAGTTATGGCTCGGAAAAAGTGAATTAGAAGAACTAACTAAAGATCTTAAAACCATTTTCAATGAGCATAATTTACCTGAAGATAATATGTTTATAGGTGGATTTTCAAGTGGCGGAAATATGGCACTTTTAATAAGCGATTACATGACTAATGGAAATTCTAATTTAGTTCCAGAAGGTGTTTTTATTGTTGATTCGCCTATTGATTTGGTAGCTCTATATAAGACTTTTGAAAAAAACTTAAAACGTAATTTGTCTAATTCTACAATGGAAGAGAGCACGTGGATACTAGAAACTTTAAGTAAAGAATTTGGCAATCCTCATAAAAACCTTTCTAACTATGAAGCGTTTGCTGTATTTACATCAGAAACGAATAATTTTGACAATATCGAGAACTTAAAAAACACAAGAATTAGACTTTATACAGAACCAGATACACTTTGGTGGAAAGAAAGAACAATGGCTAAATATGATGAAATGAATGCATATTATATTAAAAGTCTATCTGAATCTTTGAAGAATTTTGGGTTTAAAGATGTACAGTATATTGCAACAAAAAATAAAGGTTACCGTTCTAACGGAGATCGCCATCCTCACAGTTGGTCTATTGTTGATAAAGATAATTTGATAGACTGGATTTTAAAAGAAGAATTATAATTGGCTAAATGAGCAATTTCGAAACCATAAAACAAAAGCTAGAGCAATTCATTAAAAGGTATTACACCAATGAACTACTAAAAGGTGCTATCTTATTTTTCGCCATTGGTTTACTATATCTTATAATTACATTATTCGTAGAATATGTGTTATGGCTTAATCCAACAGCTAGAACGATATTATTTTGGACGTTTATCGCAGTAGAATTAGCACTCTTCGTAAAGTTTATAGCCATTCCGTTGTCACATTTATTCAAATTAAAACAAGGCATCAATTTTGAAACGGCTTCTAAACTGATAGGAAATCATTTTCCAGAAGTGAACGATAAGTTATTAAATGTACTTCAACTTAATCAAAGCCCTCAACAATCCGATTTGCTTTTAGCAAGTATAGAACAGAAGTCGCAAGAATTACAACCCATTCCTTTTAAATCTGCGATTAACTTTAAATCAAATACCAAATATTTAAAATATGCAGCCATTCCAATCGCCATTTTATTGTTGTCGTTTGTTACTGGAAAAATAAATTGGTTTAGTGATAGTTACGAACGTGTTGTTAATTACAAAACGGCATACGAACCACCAGCGCCTTTTCAGTTTTTTGTGTTGAATGAAAATTTACAAGCTATTGAAAATAAGGATTTTAAACTCAATATTTCCACAGCAGGAAATGTGATACCTGAGAACGCACAAATCAAATTCAACGGGCAATCTTACTTTTTACAACAAGTCGCAGCTGGCGAATTTCAATACACATTCAGTTTACCTAAAGAACCGATAGAATTTACCTTATCGGCTAATGATGTCACATCAAAACCTTATAAATTAACGGTAGTCAACACACCAAATTTGGTAAATTTCGAAATGGTTTTAGACTATCCATCGCATACCAAAAAGCAAGATGAGGTGTTGAAAAGTACAGGTTCTGCAGTAATTCCTGAAGGTACAAATATCACGTGGAAAGCAAAGACAAAATCTACAACAGGTGTTCAAATTTATGCGGAAGATACTTTAAGTTTTAAGTCGAATAGCAATGGAATTTTTGAAGCTTCAAAACGACTTTACAACAACTACAATTACAGTATTACGACCAGTAATGATGACCTTAAAGATTATGAAAACTTAGCGTACAACATCAACGTCATTAAGGATGGTTATCCTGAAATGAAAATCAAGGTACAAAAAGATTCCATAGACCAACAGAGTTTGTATTTCTATGGACAAGCGAGTGATGATTATGGCTTAACAAAACTACAATTGGTGTATTATCCAACAGACGATGAGTCTAAAAAAGTAGTAGAACCCATTACTATTTCTAAATCAAATTTTTCAGAATTTGTAAGTGCATTTCCAAATCAATTCAACCTTGAAGATGGTGTAAGTTACCAACTGTATTTCGAGGTTTTCGATAATGATGCACTGCACAATTACAAGCGTACCAAAAGTTCTACGTTCAGTTACCGAAAATTAACAAAGGATGAAGAAGAGCAAAAACAGCTTAATGAGCAGAACGAAACGATAAAGGATATCAGTAAAACGTTTGATAAACTTCAAGAACAAGATAAAAAGCTTGAAGAATTATCTAAAACGCAAAAGGAAAAAGAAAGTCTAAATTTTAATGACAAGAAGAAGTTTGAAGAGTTCTTAAAACGTCAAAAAAATCAAGAGCAGTTGATGAAAAACTTCAACAAAAAACTGCAAGATAATTTAGAGGAATTTCAAAAAGACGAAAAGAAAGACGACCAATTTAAAGAAGATTTAAAAGAACGTTTAAAAGAAAATGAAGAGCAATTAAAAAAGGATGAAGAATTGCTTAAAGAATTGGAAGAATTAAAGGATAAAATAAACAAAGAAGAATTCACGCAAAAACTTGAAGAATTAGCTAAGCAAAACAAGAATAAGAAACGTAGCATGAAGCAACTTTTAGAGTTGACCAAACGTTTCTATGTGATGAAGAAGGCTGAGAAAGTTTCAAGTGAATTAGAAAAACTGTCAGAAGAACAAGAAGAGTTATCCAAAAAGGAAAAAGAAAACACCAAAGAAGCTCAACAAAAATTGAATGAGGAGTTTGATAAACTTCAAAAAGATTTAGAAGATTTAAAACGTGAGGATAGACAACTTCAAAAACCAATGAAGATTGCTAGAGATGAGTTTTTAGAGGATGAAATTAAATTCGACCAAAAGGAAGCCAAAGAAGCCTTAGAAAAGAAAGAAGAAGCCGAATCTAAGGGCGACCAAAAAGAAGCGCAAGAACAGAAAGAGAAAGCCAAAAAACAGCAGAAGAAAGCCGCTCAGAAAATGAAACAAATGAGTGAGATGATGAAAATGAAAGCTGGAGGAGGTGGTGGAGGCGACCAAATGTCTGAAGATATTGACGCGCTTCGTCAAATATTAGAGAATTTATTATTGTATTCTTTTGACCAAGAAGAGCTCATGGAAACCTTTGAGAGTATTGGTATCAATAACAATAATTACGGGAAATATATCATAGAGCAAAGCAACCTTAGAGAACATTTTGAGCATATAGACGATAGTTTATTTGCATTGTCTTTAAGGCAACCAAAAATTTCAGAGAAAGTAAATTCTCAGATTACTGAGGTGTATTTCAACATCGATAAGGCATTAGAACAACTTTCAGAAAATAGATTATATCAAGGCGTTGGTGCACAACAATATGCAGTTACGTCTACTAATGAATTGGCAAGTTTTTTAAGTGATGTTTTAGATAATATGGAAATGTCTATGAATCCATCACAAGGCGAAGGTGGAGAAGGACAATTAGATGATATTATTATGAGTCAAGATGAGCTCAATAAAAAGATGGAGGAAGGCGTAAAGAAAGGTGAGGAAGGAAAAGAAGGCAAAGAAGGAGAAGAGGGTAAGGAAGGCGAAGGAGAGAAACCAGGTAACGAGGGAAAAGAAGGTAAAGACGGTCAAGGCGAAAAACCTGGAGAGCAAGGCAAAGCTGGTAAGGAAGGTAAAGATGGCAAAAGTGGAGAGAATGGAAAGAGTGGAGAAGGACAAGGAAAGAGTGGTCAAGGTGGTAAATCTGGACAAAATGGAGAACAACAAGGAGAAGGCAACCAAAATGGTCAAAAAGAAGGGAAGAATGGTAAAGATGGCAATGGTGGTAAAGAAGGAAAAGGAGAAGGTGATAATGGAGAAGGTGAAAATGGTGAGGGAAAAGGAAAGAATGGCAAGAATGGAAAAAATGGACGTGATGGTGAAGGCGAACAAAATGATGGTTATGGAGAAGGAGGAAGCGAAGAACAGAATGGTGAACTTTATAAAATTTACCAGAAACAACAATTATTACGTCAGGCTTTAGAAGATAAATTTGCAAAGGAAGGAAAGATAGAATCAGCAGGACAACTAATAAAGCAAATGGAAGAAATTGAATTAGATTTATTAAACACAGGATTCACAAATCAAACGCTTCAAAAAATGATGGATGTGCAGCATCAATTATTAAAAATGGAGAATGCTACGTTTATGCAAGGTCAAGATACCAAGCGTAAATCTGAAACTAATACGGTAGAATTCAATCAGAATAATGGAAGTCAGATTCCAACAGCTAAACAATATTTTAATACCACTGAGATTTTAAATAGACAAGCATTACCTTTGCAAAATCATTTTAAGAAGAAAATTCAAGAGTATTTTAATAAAGCCAATGATTAGTTTTAACTACGAAACAGATTTTAAATTAGAGAACGAAGTTCATTTTTCAAAGTGGATTTCAAGTACCATTCAAGAAGAAAATTGTAGAGAAGGAGAAATCATTTACGTTTTTTGTTCTGATGATTACTTACATAAATTGAATGTCGATTTTCTAAATCACGATACATTAACGGACATTATTAGCTTTGATTATTCTGTAGGAAAAGAATTACATGGCGAAATCTATATTTCTGTGGATAGAGTTAAAGAAAATGCTTCAGATTTTAATGTTTCTTTTGAAGATGAAATCGCAAGAGTAATCATTCATGGTGTACTTCATTATTGTGGATACAAAGATAAGTCAGACGACGAAGAAAAGTTAATGCGCTCAAAAGAAGATTACTATCTAGGTATACGATGAATTCCTTTGAAAAAAGGAATCTCTAATTCAGATTACAAAAAGTAGTTGATGAGTACTGTTTGAATTTCATTGTATATTTGCGAACTCAAATTTTCAATTTGAATTCAATAGAGTTGTTCCACGTGGAACAATAGTTTTATTGACCGAGTTTTAGGTGTGTCATTCTGAACTTGTTTCAGAATCTAGTATTTAATTATAGTATAGAAGCTGAAACAAGTTCAGCTTGACAAAAGCAAAGATAAAAGGTTGTGAATAATTAAGATAAACCAAAGTTATGTTTAACGAAGAATATGATGTTGTAGTTGTTGGAGCAGGACATGCAGGAAGTGAAGCTGCTGCTGCTGCTGCAAACATGGGAAGTAAGACGTTGTTAATTACGATGAATCTTCAAAACATTGCACAAATGTCTTGTAATCCTGCAATGGGAGGAATTGCAAAAGGACAAATTGTTAGAGAGATTGATGCGCTTGGTGGTTATAGCGGAATTGTTTCAGATACGTCTGCGATTCAATTTAAGATGCTAAACAAATCTAAAGGACCAGCAATGTGGAGTCCAAGAGTGCAATCGGATAGAATGCGTTTCGCTGAAGATTGGAGGATGCTTTTAGAAGGCACTGAAAATCTTGATTTCTATCAAGAGATGGTGTCTGGCCTTATTGTAGAAAATCATAAAGTGGTTGGTGTAAAAACATCTCTTGGAGTTGAAGTAAGAGCGAAGTCTGTTGTGTTAACTAATGGAACTTTTTTAAATGGCTTAATTCATATAGGAGATAAAAATTTTGGTGGAGGAAGGGCAGGTGAAAGAGCAGCAACTGGAATCACAGAACAACTCGTTAATTTAGGTTTCGAATCAGGAAGAATGAAAACAGGAACACCACCAAGAGTTGATGGTCGTTCTTTAGATTTTTCTAAAATGATTGAGCAACCTGGTGATGTAAATCCTGAGAAGTTTTCTTATTTAGATATTACAAAACCATTGACAGAACAACGTTCTTGTCATATGTCTTATACAAGTGAATTGGTTCACGATTTGTTGCGTGAAGGTTTTGACCGTTCGCCAATGTTTAATGGTAGAATTAAAAGTGTTGGACCTCGTTATTGTCCTTCAATTGAAGATAAGATTAATCGATTTACTGATAAGGATAGACATCAGTTATTCGTAGAACCTGAAGGTTGGAATACATGCGAATATTATATTAATGGTTTCTCCACATCGTTGCCAGAAGATGTTCAGTTCAAAGCCTTACGTTCTGTAGTTGGATTTGAAAATGTGAAATTTTTCAGACCAGGTTATGCTATAGAATATGATTATTTTCCACCAACACAATTAAAACATACGCTAGAAACAAAGTTAGTAGATGGTCTATATTTTGCTGGACAAATTAATGGAACTACGGGATATGAAGAAGCCGCTTCTCAAGGTTTGATGGCTGGAATAAATGCGAGTTTAAAAGTTCAAGAAAAGGAAGCATTTACCTTGCAAAGAGATGAAGCTTATATAGGTGTTTTAATTGATGATTTAATTACGAAGGGAACAGAAGAGCCTTATAGAATGTTTACATCTCGTGCTGAATACAGAACTTTATTAAGGCAAGATAACGCTGATTTCAGGTTGACACCTAAAGGGTATCAATTAGGTTTAGCTTCTGAAATACGTCTAAAACGTATGGAAGAAAAGCAATCTAAATCGGAAGCTTTTGTGCAATTTTTTAGAGACACAAGTGTGAAACCCGAAGAAGCAAATCCTGTTTTAGAATCTAAAAATTCTGCTATAGTGAAGCAGCAAGATAAGATGTTTAAGTTGTATGCAAGACCAAATATTACCATTGACGATGTAAGAAAGTTTGAGGCCGTTGAAGGTTATATTCGAGCGAATGATTTGGATAGGGAAGTTATAGAGCAAACTGAAATCCAGGTTAAATATGCTGGTTATATTGAGAAGGAAAAGAACAATGCAGATAAGTTAAATAGACTTGAAAATTTAAAGATTCCTGCAGATTTTGATTATTCAAAATTGAAATCTATGAGTATTGAAGCGAGACAAAAATTAAACAAAATACAGCCGGTAACTATTTCTCAGGCATCTCGAATTAGTGGAGTTTCGCCTAATGATATTTCTGTTTTATTAGTTTATTTAGGTCGCTAAATTCCTTTGAAAAAGGGAAATCGCAGATTCAGCGAAGCTAATCTTATGAAATGTTATATTAATGTTCCACGTGAAACAATCATTTGAAAAAAGCTAAAGACATACTGATTTTTGTTTTCGCTGTTGTTGTTTTGTCAACGATTGGATTTGTTTTTTTTATACTTAATGATATACAAGATAAATATAATGAAGAGCCTTTTGTTCAAAATTCTAGCATTCTTCAAACAAGGTATTTGTATAGTTTTTTTAATGATTCTATAAAACTAAGAACTGAATATCGTCTGAGTAAAACAATTAAAGATTCAGTAATTACGTATCGTTATACTTGTGAAACAGACTTGGCTAGAAGTTTAAAGATTGACTACAATTTGAATTCTAAAATTTTGAGTTTTGATATTGGTTCTAAATATGAATTAAATAAATTAAAAGTATTGTTTGATTCAGAAGGAAATTCATTTGATAGTTTTAGAATGAAGGATCCGATAGTTGACGGAATAGAACCTATTTTATTTAATGAAAATTATGGAATTTTGGCGTTTACAGGTGCGCTTAATCCTTCTACATTCTTCATTTCAAAAAAGGATGATATTTCATTTGTTAGACAAATTGAAGAAATATTTTATTATTGATATTGTAAATTATTTAAAATGTAAATAGTATTCGTGCCAAACAACAAACAAACATACCTAACCCTAAAAGACCATTCCGTCTCTAAAGAAGAGTTTCAATTATTACATAATAAAGAACTCGATATGTTAGAAACTTTTCCAGAACCTAAAGGAGAAAAGTTATCTGAATATTATAAAAGTGAAGACTATATTTCACACACAGATACGAAGCGGAATTTATTAGAATTTGTGTATCACAAAGTGAGAGAAATTTCTCTAAAGCGAAAACTGAAATTAATTAATTCTTTTCAGTCAGAAACCAAACAGCTTTTAGATATTGGATGTGGAACAGGCGACTTTTTACAAACCGCTTTAAAAGATAGTTGGAGTATTGCTGGAATAGAACCCAATGAAAGTGCAAGACAAATTGCCAACTCTAAAACTAATAACGCTGTCTTTGAAACTGAAGAGTTATCAAAACTAAAACCGAACAGTTTTGATGTTATTACGCTTTGGCATGTGTTAGAGCATTTACCAGATTTAGAAATGCACACAGCATTATTTAAATCGTTATTAAAACCAAATGGCACTTTAGTAATTGCGGTTCCAAATTATAAAAGTTACGATGCGCAGTATTATAAAAAGTTTTGGGCAGCTTATGATGTGCCAAGACACCTTTGGCATTTTTCTAAAACATCTATTTCAGAATTGTTCAAAAAGAAAAAGATGACATTAGAAAAAGTATTACCAATGACATTTGATGCTTATTATGTGTGTTTACTTTCTGAAAAATATAAATCTGGATTTATGAATCCGGTTAAGGCATTTTGGATTGGTTGGCGCTCTAATCGGAAGGCAAAACACTCTAAAGAGTATTCGTCGCATATTTATGTGCTCAAGAATACTAATTCGTAATTTAAATATGTTTTTTTAGAGCTTCTAAGAGTTTCAAGTCTAGTAACAACAGAAATTTTAGAAATGCGCTTAAAACGCCTTAAATGACGTCGTTTTCAATAGATTTTAAAAATAAGGGTGTTTATTTTCCATAGAAAATATCAATATTTAAAAAATTCGCCATTTCACTCTGTAACTTTTATACATTTGCAAAAATTAATTTGAAACATAAATAAGAAAGATTTTAACTTTCATAATTAGTAAATAACAAAATAGAATGAAAAAAGTAATTTTAGGTTTAATGGTTTTAGTTGGAGCGGCTTCTTGCCAAGAACAACAAAAAATAGCATTTGTAGATAATACAAAAGTGGTAAACGAATTTAATAAGAAAGTTGACTTTGAAGAATCATTTAAAATTAAAGTAGATGCCTTCAATAAAAAAGCGGATAGCCTTAATCAAATGATTCAAATGGAAGCGCAAGAATTTCAATCTCAAGCTTCAAAAATGAATAAGACTAAGCAAGAAGAAGTATATAATGCATTGGTTCAGAAAAAACAAATGCAAGATTATCAAATTGGTAACGAGGAAAAAGCTTTGCAAACAGAAGGTCAGAAAGAAATTGATACTTTAGTTAAACAAGTAAAAGCTTTTATCAAGGATTATGGTAAAGCTAATGGATATACTTTTATATTAGGCGCAAATGATGCTGGTAGTGTTTTATATGGTGCAGAAGGAAAGGATATAACAGAGGAAATTCTTTCAGCATTAAATAAAGGAGGTGAAGCAAAAGAAACTAGTGCTGAAACTACAGCAACTGAATAATGTTGATTAAAATAAAAATTACAAAGCCAGGCCTAAGAAGCTTGGCTTTTTTTATGAAGTAAACGTGTCAGTTTTATAGATAAATCGGTTAAAACAATCTTAGAATTACCATTACGTTCTATATGGTAAATGGCATCTTGCAGTTCTTCTGATATTTCCATTATGTTAGAATCATGCACAAAAGGCGCAAATTTTTCAAGCTTAAACCCATCAGATTTTGGTTCTAAATATACCAATTCATCAGCTTTATAATTAAGCAACAGTGCTTGCCTAAAATAATTTAAACAAAAGGCTAAAAATTTCTTTTGTGTTTCTCGTCCTGTTTTCGCAATTTCTTCAGACCATGAAATTAAATCGTGAATAGCAGCTTTGTTTCCTTTAGCTTTAAATGCTGAACGAATCCAGATCACAAACCATTTTTCAAATTGAATATCTTCACTGTCTTGATAAATAAGATCACAAGCTTTATTGTAATTTCCATTCGCTTGATGTGCAATTTTAGTCGCAACTGATTCTTCAATATGATAGTTTTTAACTAAAGCTTCAGCAATAGCTTCTTCCGCTAATGGCGGAAAATGTAAGATTTGACAACGTGAACGGATTGTATTAATTATTTGCTCTTCGTCTTCAGCAATGAGAATAAATATAGTTTTCTCAGGTGGCTCTTCAATGAGTTTAAGTAACTTGTTGGCACTAGCTGTATTCATCTTTTCTGCCATCCAAATAAGCATTACTTTGTAGCCACCTTCATACGATTTTAGCGTTAAAGATTTTACAATTTGTAAAGCTTCATCTACACCAATTTGCCCTTGTTTATTATCTACACCAAGCATTTTATACCAATCAAATAGGTTTCCGTAAGGTTGTTGATCTAGGAGTTGTCGCCATTCTTCTAAATAGAAACTAGAAACAGGTTTGCTTTTAACCTTATCGCTTGTAGTTACCGGAAACGCAAAATGTAGATCTGGATGAGAAAAATTCTTAAATTTTATATTACAAGATTCGTTACCGCCAGAATTCTCGCCATTGGTATTACTACACAAAATGTATTGTGCATACGCTAAAGCCATTGGCAATGTACCAGAACCTTCAGGACCAACAAATAGTTGCGCATGGGCAATTCTGCCAGCATCAACACTTGTAGTAAGGTGGTTTTTTATGTGTTTTTGACCTAAAACTTCAGAAAATTGCATAAAGCAAAACTATGTTTTTTTTATGAATCTAAAATTAATTTTTTCTGAGTTATATATTATTAAGTTATGCCATACAAAGAAAGGCGTAGATTAACGAAAAGGTTATCGTAAATAAAGGCCATTTATTAGTGAAATGTAGTGCTTTAAAGTCTATTTTTTAACTTGGTAATCTTTATATTTGTGATTCAAAACAGTTTTTTTCACCTCTTATTTAAATTCTCATGAAGACATTAAACGATTTCAATTTTAAAAATAAAAAAGCATTAATCCGAGTAGATTTTAATGTGCCATTAAATGATGATTTTCAGGTAACAGATGCTACTAGAATTGTATCTGCTAAGCCAACAATCATTAAAATATTAGAAGATGGTGGTAGTTGTGTTTTAATGTCACACTTGGGTAGACCAAAAGGTGTGCAAGAAGAATTTTCGTTAAAACATATCATTCCAAAAATTGAAGATGTTTTAGGTGTTGGAGTAAAATTTGCTAGTAATTGTGTTGGTTCTGAAGCTGAGGAAATGGCTAATGCTTTGCAGCCAGGTGAAATCTTATTATTAGAGAATTTACGTTTTCACGAAGAAGAAAAAGAAGGAAATAAAGATTTTGCTGAGCAATTATCAAAATTAGGCGATATCTATGTGAATGATGCCTTTGGTACAGCACACAGAGCGCATGCTTCTACTACAATTGTGGCTCAATTTTTCCCAGAAGACAAGTGTTTTGGTAGCTTATTAGCTAAAGAGATTGAGAGTATTAAAAAGGTAATGGAAGATGGTGAAAAGCCGGTTTTAGCTGTATTAGGTGGAGCAAAAGTATCTTCAAAAATTACCGTTATAGAGAATATACTAGACAAAGTAGATCATCTAATAATTGGAGGAGGAATGACATTTACCTTCATAAAAGCACAAGGTGGTAAAATTGGAGATTCTATCTGTGAAGACGACAAGATGGAATTAGCCTTAGATATTCTAAAGCAAGCAAAAGAAAAAGGTGTACAAATTCATATACCTGTAGATGTTATAGCTGCAGATGCCTTTAGTAATGATGCAAATACTCAAGTTTGTGATGTTACAGAAATACCAGACGGATGGCAAGGTTTAGACGCTGGTCCTAAATCAATAGCAAACTTTGATGCTGTTGTTAACCAATGCAAAACGATTCTTTGGAATGGTCCTTTAGGCGTTTTTGAATTAGAAAGTTTTGCTAACGGAACCATAGAACTTGGTAATTCTATTGCAAACTCAACTCAAAATGGTGCCTTTTCTCTTGTTGGAGGAGGCGATTCTGTCGCTGCTGTAAAACAATTTGGTTTTGAAAACAAAGTAAGTTATGTAAGTACAGGAGGAGGTGCAATGCTAGAAAGCTTAGAGGGTAAAACTTTGCCAGGTATTGCTGCTATTTTAAGCTAATCTTCAGATATGAGTTTATATAGAATTTTATTTTTTAGTATTCTATTCTTGTCTTTGGGATGCTCTTCTAGTGATGATTCTTCATCAAATGGAGCGTTGGATGTGAGATATAAAGTGTTGTTTAGTTATGATGGCGATGTTGTATTTATTGGTGACCAATCAAATGAGGTTATAAAAAAAATATATTCGCAAAATAGCATTTTGGGTATTCTAGGTTATTATAATAATGAGAATACAAATGAGATTTTTTTTATTACCAGAAATGATTTCTCAAACAATGTAACTCTTAATAAAATTAATTTATCAGAGTTATTCAGTTCTGAAGAATACTATTATACACCACAACAGTCCATAATTACATTTAATGAAAATGAGGATCTTATAAGTGAAATCTATTTTGAATCTGAAAGTAGGTTTCACGCAATTTTTGGTCTCAGTGATTACAATGCAGTTTTAAAAACTTTTGAAAATGGATCGGAAGTTTTAGAAAGAAATATTACTGCAAATTTTGGAATGGATCGATATGGAATTGAATTCAGTACGTTTTTTGAAGATGATACTTTAATTTTAATGGAAAGTGTATTTAATTCGTCATTAAAACGAATAAAGTTAGTAGATCTAAATTCATTTACACTCATTAGTGAAAACACAAATTTTAGTTTTAATTTCTTTCAAGGTTTTGGTAATTCTACAGGTAAGTATATAATTGGGAGAAAGATAATTAATTACGAAACGCACGAGTATTTAGCTAACATACAAGGTAATATTCTATATGACATTACAGATGGTTATTCGTTTTTAGGACATTCATCCATTGGATATGATGAAGCAGACAACGCTTTTGAATATTTTGATAGAGGTGATGGTCGCAATGAAACAGGTGTAATAAATACTAACAACGGAGAAGTTACTAAAACAAATATAGCTGGTGAACCAAACTTTAGAAGTTCACCGGTTTTTTATTTTATACCAAATTAATCGAGGTTTAAAAAAGTATAAAGCCTTAACAACTATTATCAATTTTTAGCTAATACCGTAAAAAACACTATTTTTAGCGATTCCAGCGTTATAGTTTTACGTTGATTATTAAGAAGCAATTTGTAAACCATGACATCAAAAATGTTTTTATTGGCTTGCCTATGTATGTCTTTATTTAGTGGGTTTTCCCAAACTAAAATAGATAGCATTTCAAAAACAACGTCTAATACTGTTTCAAATAAAGGTGAAGTTGTAGATGGAAAGCTCTTTTCTAATGGAAAAGAGATAAAGGCAAAAATAGATACTACATCAATTAAGAACCTTAAAGATTTACCAGAAGCTGCAGAGTTAGATGCTAAATGGTTAGAGGAATTATACAATAATAATCTTTTTGATACTATTTATAAATCGGTTACAGAATTAGAGTATGCGCCAGTTTATTACCCTGAGTTATCTAAAGATACTTTAAAAGCAAGGCTGGCACGTCTTAATGCAAGAACGCCTTTTAATGTAGAATACAACACATCTTTAGAAAGTGTAATTAAAGGTTATTTGAAGCATAGGCGTACTTCTATGGAGCGCTTAATGGGATTAAGTCATTTTTACTTTCCTATGTTTGAGCAAGAATTTGACAACCATGATATTCCGTTAGAAATGAAATATTTGGCCATTGTTGAGTCTGCGTTAAAACCAAGAGCACGCTCTAGAGTTGGAGCAACTGGGATTTGGCAGTTTATGTACGGTACAGGCAAAGAACATGATCTAGATGTTAGTAGTTATGTAGACGATCGTAGTGATCCTATAAAATCTACTAAAGCAGCTGCAGAGTATTTAGGAAGAATGTATCGCATTTTTGGCGACTGGGATTTATCATTAGCAGCATATAATTCTGGACCAGGAAATGTGAATAAAGCCATTAGACGATCTGGTGGTTATAAAAACTATTGGAACATTAGAAGTAATCTACCAAGAGAAACAGCTGGTTATGTGCCTGCTTTTTTAGCGACCATGTATATTTTTGAATATGCCGAAGAACATGGTTTTAAGCCAGAGCGTCCACCATTTCAATTAATTCAAACAGATACAGTACATGTAAAACAAATGATATCGTTAGATCATGTATCTGAAGTTACAGGTGTTAAAATTGAAGAATTACAGTTTTTAAATCCGGCTTATAAATTAGACATTATTCCTAAAGTTGAAGGAAAAACGTACGCTTTAAGATTGCCGAGAGAGGCTGTTGGGCCTTTTGTAACTAATGAAGACAAAATCTATGCATTTGCAAATGCGGAATTTAATCAACGCGAAAAACCATTACCACAAGTATTTAGTTCTGATTCTAAAATTAGTTATCGCGTTAGAGATGGTGATTACTTAGGAAAAATTGCTAGAAAACATGGCGTAAGAGTAAGTCAGCTAAAGCAATGGAATGGCTTAAGAAGTAATAACCTTAAAATAGGACAACGATTAACTATTTATCCTAGAAATCAAGGTGCTTCAAGTCCACCAAAACCGCCTAAAAAAGTATTAAATACAGAAGGCAAACAAACGTATAAGGTAAAGTCAGGAGATTCTCTTTGGACTATTGCGCAAAAATATTCTGGAGTTTCTGTTCAGAATATTAAAGATTGGAACGATATTAGTAGTAATAAACTAAAAATAGGAATGATATTAATTGTTTCTGAATAAAAACCATCAAAACTAAAACTTATGAAAGCGTTTTATACCGTATTATTAAGCGTATTGCTATTGGCTTGTGGCGAGTCAGATAAAAAGGATAGCAAAATGTATTTACCAGATTCTAACGGAAATCTAAACACAATATCTATAGTTGCTGATAATGTATTATGGGAAGACAGTGTAGGAGAATCTATTAGAGATATTTTCGCAGCACCATTAAATGGTTTACCGACTGAAGAACCTATGTTTGGCATGAGGCAAATACCACCACAGGTTTTTGATGGTTTTGCAGCCAGAAATAGAATTGTTTTAAAAATTGAAAAAGGAGATTTAGAAGCAGCGACAAAGATTGTAAATGACGTATATGCCAAACCGCAAACGGTTGCTGTTGTTAGTGGTAAAACTAATCAAGAGATTATAGATCAATTAAAAGAGAATAGTGATAAAATATTCGATGCTTTTAATAAAGAAGAAGTAAAAGAAAAATTAAGACGTATTAATCTTTCTTTATTAACTGATAAAGAAATGGAAGATCAATTAGGTATAACTATTGATATTCCTTCAGCATATAGAATTAGTAAGGCAGAAGAAGATTTTTACTGGATCCGTAAAAACCTTAAAAACTCAAAAACCATTGAACTTATGTTATATGAAGTGCCAATGGAAACCATTTCTCAAGGCGACAGCACTATAGTAGATATTATAAAGATGAGAGATAATATTACTAAAACTAAAATCCCTGGAGAAGACGGTATCTATATGGCTGTAGAAGATGCATATGTACCTTCTTTGTTTAAAACTATTATAGACAATAAACCAGCTTACGAAGTAAGAGGAATGTGGGACATGCAAGGCTACAGTATGGCAGGTCCATTTATTACTTACGCCATAGAAGATAAAATTAATAACAGGTATTTATTAGCAGATGGCTATGTATATGCACCATCGCTACCAAAGCGAGATTATATTTTTGAACTCGAAGCTATGATTAAGTCCATAACGATTAAGTAATAAAAAAAGCCAACTTACAAAGTTGGCTTTTTTTTATATCTAAGAAGTGTAATATTATTCTTTACTTTCTGAAGAATCATTTTCCTTACTAGCATCTTTAAATTCCTTAATTCCACTTCCTAACCCTTTCATTAATTCTGGTATTTTTTTTCCACCAAAAATCAATAAAACAACAACTGCGATAAGAATTACCTGTGGCATTCCAATCATTAATGGTAACATGCTTAAACTCATAACTTTTAATTTAATGGTGCAAAGTTAGTAATTATAGTTTAATAATAGTGTTGTTATATTAACTTTAGGACTTTAATATATTGCTATTAGAGTATTTTAACTAATTTTGTTTTAATGGCAAAAAAGAAAAAAAAGGAAAAAAAATTAGCTAAAAAGCTACTTCATAAGTACCGTTTAGTCATATTAAACGAAGATACTTTTGAAGAACGCTTCGCTATAAAATTAACGCGTCTCAATGTTTTTATTCTAACATCGATTTCTGCCATTTCTCTTATATTTTTAACTGTTTTATTAATTGCTTTTACACCTTTAAGGGAATATATTCCTGGTTATTCGTCTGCTAAATTAAAGAAGAAGGCAACAATGCTCAATTATAAAACCGACTCATTAGTTCAAGAGTTAGAATTAAATAAAAAATATTACGCCTCAATTAGAAAAGTATTGACAGGTGATGTAGCCACCTTAGAATTTAATAGAGACTCTATAATTGAAGCAGCTAAAACGGACTTAGATATTTTACAAGTACCTACCAACCGGGAAGATTCTCTACTGAGACTAAAAGTGGATAAAGAAGATAAATATAATTTATTTGAAGTTGAAGGTGATCAATCGAGTTATGTGCTTTTTCCACCAGTAAATGGTACTATTTCTGAGGGATATGATTTTGAAGAGAAACATTATGCAGTAGATGTTGTAGTACCAATTAATACACCAGTAAAAGCAACAGCGGATGGTACAATAATTTTTGCAGAATGGACTGTAGAAACAGGTTTTGTGGTTATTATTGAACACAACCGAGAGTTAATTTCGGTATATAAACACAATTCTGCGATCACAAAAACACAAGGAGATTTAGTAAAATCTGGAGAGGTTATAGCAATGTCTGGTGATGGTGGCGAATTAACCACAGGACCACATCTTCATTTTGAATTGTGGAGTAAGGGTTATTCTGTTGATCCAACAAATTTTATTGATTTTGAATGAAAATAGTTTATAAATTATTTCTCTTCTTTTAGTTTGAAGAAATACAAAAACTAGTATTTTTCAGAACACATTCTTTTACAAGAATCTTTAAACAACACAGAAACTTTTTATATTTAAAACAGACGTCAGTCAAGTATCAGTTTTTTAAAAAACTACAAATCTTAATTATTAACTGGTTTAAAAATGCACAATACATAATGTTATCATTAAAAGCAGCTCTAGCAAAACCATTTGCAAAACGTGTTTATAAATCCATTAAAAAATGGTCTTCAAAACCTGTTGAAACACAGCAAAAAGTATTTGAAAATTTAATTGGAGAAGCAAAGCATACCGCTTTTGGGAAAGATCATAATTTTAGTTCAATTTCTTCTTTTAAAGATTTTCAAAACAATGTTCCAGTAAGAGATTACGAAGAATTAAAACCATACGTAGAGCGTGTAGTTGCCGGTGAAGAAGATATCCTATGGAAAGGGAAGCCCATTTACTTTGCAAAAACCTCTGGGACGACCTCTGGTGCAAAATATATTCCTATTACCAAGGAAAGCATGCCTACACATGTAAATGCTGCTAGAAACGCTATATTAATGTATATTCATGAAACAGGTAATGCAAAATTTGTAGATGGTAAAATGATATTTCTTCAAGGAAGTCCAATTTTAGAGGAGAAACATGGAATTAAACTTGGAAGATTATCTGGTATTGTAGCGCATTATGTGCCAAAATATCTTCAAAAAAATAGAATGCCAAGCTTAGAGACCAATTGTATTGAGGATTGGGAAACCAAGGTAGATGCTATTGTAGAGGAAACCATAAATGAAGATATGAGTATCATTTCTGGAATTCCATCATGGGTACAAATGTATTTTGAAAAATTGATTGAGAAGTCGGGTAAAAACGTTGGCGACCTTTTTAAGAATTTCAATCTTTTCATATTTGGAGGCGTAAACTATGAGCCCTACAGAGCAAAATTCGAAAACTTAATAGGACGAAAAGTAGATAGTATAGAATTGTATCCTGCGAGTGAAGGGTTTTTTGCATTTCAAGATAAACAAAATGAAAAAGGCATGTTACTTCAGTTAGATTCAGGAATTTTTTATGAATTTATAGAAGCAGAACACTTTTTTGAAAACAACCCAAAACGTATCACTATTGCAGATGTAAAGTTAAGCGTAAATTATGTTATGATTATTTCTACAACAGCTGGTCTTTGGGCATACAATATTGGAGACACTATTCAGTTTACATCACTAAAACCATATAGAGTGATTGTAAGTGGAAGAATAAAACATTTTATTTCGGCTTTTGGGGAACATGTTATAGGAAAAGAAGTAGAACAGGCTTTAAAAGAAGCCACAGAAAACACCTCAATTTCGGTAAACGAATTTACCGTTGCACCACAAATTAACCCTAAAGAAGGCTTGCCATATCATGAGTGGTTAATAGAATTTGAAAACGAACCAGAAAATGAACCGCAATTAATAGAAGCTTTAGAAACGTCATTAAAACAACAAAATTCGTATTATCTAGATTTAATAGACGGGAAAGTTTTAAGGCCTTTAAAGATTACAAAAATTAAAAAAGATGGATTTCAAACTTATATGAAATCAATAGGAAAATTGGGAGGACAAAATAAAATACCAAGACTCTCTAACGACCGAAAAATTGCAGACCATCTACACCAATTTAATCTGACTAAATAAACCTATATTTGTGTGTTAAAATAGCTTAATAATATGAAGAAAAAACACGAAAGAACCAGAGCACAAGAAAGCTCTAGCGCCATAGAACGAATGTATATAACTATGCGTCATCTTTTTAATCGTGGTTTCTATAAACCCATGGGAGTTTCTGGAGAAACATTACGTGAAGCGTTATTGCTTTTACGTCCAGAAATTTATGGTTCTATAGGAGAAGAAAAGGCAGAGTTAGAAGGCTTACTTTATGTTGTAGACCGTTTACCTCATGGTATTGAAGAGTGCACATTTATTAATCTTACGAGTGATGAAGGTTATGCAAATTCGCATTTTAAAGCTATAATTCCACCTAAAAGAAGGAGAAATTGTTATCGAATAGACGATGAGCAAATGAATATTGAAATTACAAGAGGTCGTTCTGAGATTTATGATATTTTAACCCACTTAACCTTCTTGTTTGTAGAATCTCATAAAATTAGCAAGCGTGTTTTAATTGATGAAGAAGGGACTACAGTAAGAGATTGGAAAAAGTTAGAAAGTGCTGTAACGTCAACTAAAAAACTAACTCAAAAAGAACGCGAAATTGCAATAACACATACAGCTAATATTCTTGGTAGAACGTTTAATGAATTAACGGAAGCTTATCCAAAATTTGCCACAGATACGCAACCTGAGCGTTTACTTCAAATAGTGTACTGGTTAGGTAAATTAGCCATTGAAGAAACGGTAAATAACAACAAACGAACTATTACTTTTAGTCCTGTTTTAAGAGAACGTTTAGGGCATCATATACATGGAGAAGCTTGGGCAGACACCATTAAATCTGAATTACATAAAAATGATTTGTTAGAGCGACCAATTCATATTATTAGTGCAAATATGCACAGTGTAATGAATTCATTATTTGCAAAAGGCACATTAAAAGGTGCAGACGCAAAAAAGGATATTTTTGATACCTATGAAGATTTAAGTAACTCAAAAAATTCAGCATTACGCAATAAAGTAGAGAAATCAGCGTTGCAAAATGGGATGATTCAGATAAAGGATACGTCTGGAACTAATATTGACATTCAGATTTTTGATACAGATAAGATTGATTTTTCAAAATCAGAATTTAAATATTTAGAAGAGAAGGTAGAAGATAAAGCTGTAATTTTTGTGATGGATTATGCTTTTGGAGAACAAGCTTATGAAACCTTAGATGAGTTTTTAAAACCAATGAAGGTTGATGGTAAAAAGGTGCATTTAGATGTGAAATCTATTTCAATAATGGGTAAAGCCGGAATCTTAGAAGGAGGAAAGGGAGACGTTATGATACCTACTGCTCATATTTTTGAGGGAACAGCTGACAATTATCCATTTAAAAATGAATTGAGCAAAGATGATTTATTAGATTGTGGTGTATCAGTTTATGAAGGAACAATGGTTACTGTTTTAGGAACTTCACTTCAAAACAAAGAAATCTTGAAATTCTTTAAGAATTCTACATGGAATGTTATTGGATTAGAGATGGAAGGAGCGCATTATCAAAAAGCAATACAAGCAGCATCTCGAGTTAGAGGTAGTATTAATGAAGACGTGAAGGTAAGATATGCGTATTATGCTTCAGATAATCCTTTAGAAACAGGAAGCACATTAGCATCTGGAGGTTTAGGAACATCAGGTGTAAAACCAACATACGTGATTACAAAGAAGATATTAGAACAAATATTTAATTCATAACACATGAGTGAAAAATTACCACAACAACCACAAAGCGAAGAGGTTGATTTAGGGCAATTATTTAATGCTATTGGCAAATTATTTGAGAAATTATTTGCTTTTATTGGTCGCATATTTAAAGGCATTTTCTCAGCAATTATCTATGCCATCAAGCCTTTGGTAGTACATTTTAAAATCGTTGCAGCTGCGCTTGTTATTACTGCGATATTAGGATATGTTTTGCAAAAATCAGGTGAGCCAATATATTACTCTGAAATGATTGTAAAGCCAAATTTTGATTCTAAATATCAGTTAGCTACAAATATTAATTATTTTAATGAATTAATAACGTCTAAGAACCATACTGAGTTATCACAAATTTTTGAAATAGAACAAAATGATGCTAGTCAGCTTGTGAGTTTTGAGCTGAAGGCAGGACCAGAAACTCAAAATGACTTGTTTATTGAATATGATGAATATGTTATGTCTATAGATACATCTTTAGTTGATGAACTCAATTATAAGGATTATTTAGAGAAAAGGGACCTTATGTCTGGTAGAGTGTTTACAATAACCGCAAAATCTAACAAAATTGATGTTTTTTCGCTTTTAAATGAGGGTTTTAAAAATACTTTTATTAATAATTATTCTGAGCACCAAAAGAAAGTTAGAGATACTTTGGCTTATATAGAGCGAAAGTCACTGAATATGCAATTAGATCGATTAGACAGCATTCAAAAAACGTATTTAGAAGCTATTAAAAACGATTCTAAAAATCCAAAATTTTCATTAGAAGTTGGTAGCGCATTACCAGTTCAAGAGGAGAAAACGGCAACAAAAGAATATGATTTATTTTTAAAAGAACAGGAAATTAGAAGAAACCTAAACAAGTTGAACCTTATGGTAGCAGAAGAGAATACATACTATGATGTATTATCATCTTTTGATAAAATTGGAAAAAAAGACAAAAGTATAGGGCAACGTTATGTGTTATTATTTCCGGTTTTAACTTTAGTACTTATGCTATTAGTCTTTTTAGGATTGAAAGCGTTCAATTACATAAAAAACTATGAATAAAAATTTGTAGCTATTTTATTCTTAATTAGTTTATGGCAATTTCTAAACGGATAGAGATGCAAAGTTTAATTCATTTTCATAAAAATTAGTGAAGTACTTTAATTTAGTAGTTGAATGGTAGTAAAGGAGACAAAATTAAAAGGCTGTTTTATTATTCAGCCTAACATTTTTAAAGATAAACGAGGTTATTTTATAGAGTCATTTAATCAAGAGGCGTTTAATGCTAAATTAAATTTAGACATAATATTTGTACAAGATAATGAATCACAATCCTCTAAAGGCGTTTTAAGAGGTTTACACTATCAAAAAGGCGAGTACAGTCAGGCTAAATTAGTTAGGGTTATTAAAGGGCGTGTATGGGACGTTGTGGTTGATATGAGAAGAGAGTCAGACACCTTTGGAGAGCATTTTTCTATTGAGTTAACGGAAGAGAATAAAACGCAATTATTTATTCCAAAAGGATTTGCTCACGGATTTATAGTATTAGAGGATAATACTATTTTTAGCTATAAATGTGATGAGTTTTATAATAAAGATTCAGAAACTGGTATTATATACAATGATAAAGACTTAAACATTAATTGGTTTTTACCAGAGTCAGATTTTATTCTTTCAGAAAAGGATTTAATACTTCCGAACTTTAAAGATGCTGAAACATGTTAAAAGTTTTAATTACTGGTAAAGACGGCCAGTTAGCACAATGTGTAAAGAGTATATCACAACAACACCCTAGTCTTCAATTTATTTTTAAATCATCTTCTGAATTAGATATCACAAATTTTAAGTCAATAGAAGCTGCATTTAGTTTAAAACAGTTTGATTACTGCATTAATTGTGCAGCATATACCAATGTTGATAAAGCTGAATCGGAAAGCGCTTTAGCTCATAAAATAAATGTTACAGGAGCTAAGAATTTGGCTATAGCTTGCCATAAATATAATGTTACCCTCATTCACGTGTCCACTGATTTTGTGTTTGACGGAACTGCAACTGAGCCTTACTCTGAAGATTCAGCTACTAATCCATTAGGAATTTACGGTAAAACTAAACTGGAAGGTGAAACGGAAATCGCTAAAATTTTGAATAATCATTTTATAATTAGAACCTCTTGGTTGTATTCAGAATTTGGAAATAATTTCTTAAAAACTATGCTCAAATTTGGGAAAGAGCGTGAACAGATAAGTGTTGTTAGCGACCAAGTAGGAAGCCCAACATATGCTGTAGATTTAGCACATGTTATATTGAGATTAATTGAAAGTAAAAGTAAGTCTTATGGTCTTTATCACTATAGTAATAAAGGGGCAATAAGTTGGTATGAATTTGCTGGAGAAATCTTTAAACTAAGTAAATCTCCAATAATTTTAAACGAAATTGAAAGTAAAGATTATCCAACTAAAGCTGTGCGACCTAAGTATAGCGTGTTAGATACCATTAAAATAGAAAATAAAGAAAAATTAAAGATTCTAAACTGGAAAATTAGCTTAGAAACGGCCATTACTAATGTAAACCGTAGCACCAAATATTCATAGCGCTATTACGGTCGTTTAGTATTACAAACTATAGGTCAACTCATTTATAATAGTATTTTTGTAAAACCAATGTCTATCATAATTTTTTTAAGTTTAATACTGTCTACAATTCTTGCATGAAGAAGAAAAACCTTATCATTTTCGGAACACGTCCTGAAGCCATAAAAATGGCACCATTAGTGAAGACGTTCTTGAATTATTCTAATGACTTTGAAACTAAAGTGTGTATTACGGCACAGCATAGAGAAATGTTGGACCAAGTGTTAGATTTCTTTCAGATTATTCCAGATTATGACTTAGACTTAATGAAACCTAATCAAAACCTTTATAATTTAACAGCTGAGATTATAACTGGTTTAAAACCAATATTAGAAGAATTCAAACCAGATTTCGTATATGTTCATGGAGATACAACAACCACGATGTCTGCAAGTATTGCAGCGTTTTATTCTGGCGCAAAAGTATGTCATATAGAAGCGGGTTTAAGAACATTTAATAAACGCTCCCCTTTTCCTGAGGAAATTAATAGAAGTATTACTGGTCGAGTTTCAGATTATCATTTTGCACCAACTAAGACATCAAAAGATAATTTACTAAATGAAAATGTGAAAGAATCTCATGTTTTAGTTACAGGAAATACAGTTATTGACGCATTAGATTATAGCACTAGAACAGTTAATGCTGAATATTTTGAGGATATTGAAGTTGAGTATTTAAAAGCTAATTTAGACACAAATAAAAAATTAATTTTAGTAACTGGTCATAGACGAGAAAATCATGGTAAAGGATTTATTAATATCTGTGCAGCTTTAAAAGAAATAGCACAATTTCATAGTGATGTACAAATAATTTATCCGGTACATTTAAACCCAAATGTTCAGAAACCCGTTTTTGAGTTATTAAGTGATTGCGAAAATATAAAGTTAATTAAGCCGTTATCCTATCCTGCATTTGTGTGGTTAATGAACCATTCTTATTTAATAATTACAGACAGTGGAGGCGTTCAAGAGGAGGCTCCAAGTTTAGGCAAGCCTGTTTTGGTAATGAGGGACACAACAGAGCGACCAGAAGCAGTAGAAGCTGGCACTGTGTTATTAGTTGGCACTGATACAGATAAAATTGTTAATGAAGCTAATACACTTTTAACAGATACTGTTCGTTATGAGAAAATGAGTAGTCTTCATAATCCTTATGGAGATGGAAAAGCGTGTGAACGAATTGTTAAATTTATTTTGAACTTATAAAATGAATAAACCTGAAGTAGTAATGATGGGTTTGGGCTATATTGGTCTACCAACAGCAGCATTAATAGCACAAAATAACACTCGAGTACATGGTGTAGACATAAACCCTAGAATTGTCGAAATTATAAATGCAGGTAAAATACATATTATTGAACCAGATTTAGATACTGCAGTTGCAGATGCTGTTAAAAATGGATATTTAATAGCGAATACCAAACCTATTGAAGCTAATACCTATTTAATTGTTGTTCCTACACCATTTAAGGCTAAAAACAAGCCAGACATCTCATTTGTAGAGGCAGCAACCAAAGCTATTATTCCTTTATTAAAACCGGGAGACTTATATATTATCGAATCTACCTCACCTATAGGCACTACTGAGAAAATGATGAGGTTAATATACTCAGAACGCCCAGAGTTAAAAGAAAAGTTATTTCTAGCATATTGTCCAGAGCGTGTTTTACCTGGAAATGTAATGTATGAATTGGTAAATAATGATAGAGTTATAGGAGGTGTAAATGAAGCTTCTACTGATAAGGCAATTGATTTTTATAGACAATTTATAAAAGGAGATTTACACAAAACAAATGCACGTACAGCAGAAATGTGTAAACTCGTAGAAAATTCCTCTAGAGATGTACAAATAGCGTTTGCAAATGAGTTATCTTTAATATGTGATAAAGCAGACATTAATGTTTGGGAACTCATAGAATTAGCAAATAAACACCCAAGAGTAAATATTTTACAACCAGGTTGTGGTGTGGGAGGACATTGTATAGCAGTAGACCCTTATTTTATAGTATCTGATTACCCAGAAGAATCTAAGATTATTAGTAAAGCAAGAGAAATTAATAATTACAAGTCTCTATGGTGTGCCGAAAAAGTACAAACAGCTAAATTAGAGTTTGAAATAAAAAATGGATATAAACCCAAAATAGCACTCATGGGTTTAGCCTTTAAACCTAATATTGATGATTTAAGAGAATCTCCTGCTAAATATATTGCTCAAACAGTATTACAAAACTCGAACAATGAAATGTATTATATTGTTGAGCCCAATATAAAAAACCATAATGTTTTTAAATTAACTAATTATGAAGAAGCAGTGGAGAAAGCAGATATTATAGTGTTCTTAGTCGCGCATAAAGAGTTTTCAAAAATTAATATTAAACCAAATCAAATTATTTTAGATTTTTGTGGTGTTAGAAAATAAAAATTTTGAAAAAATATTTCTTTTATGGTAGTTCAATATTATTTAGCAGAGGTTTAGAATATTTAATTCTTCTAATAGCTCCATTTTACCTTACAAAAGAAAATTATGGAAGCTTAGAATTTTATAAAAAAATAATTGAGCTTGGTGCAGCAATGCTTACGTTTGGTTTGCCTACATTGATAATGACCTACCCAAAAAGTAATGAAAGCAAAAAATACTTTACCGTAATTTCATTATTGTTTATTACCACTTTAGCTGTATTGGTTACACCATTGCTTAGTATTTTTAACTATCTATTCCTATTAATACCTATTTACTTTCATTCTGTTTTTTTCAATAATGGTATTGTAGCTCCATTTATTTTAACTTACAAAGGCAGTAATTATGCTTCGCTATATAAATCGATCATATCTTTAGTATTTTACTCTACTGTACTAATTTCAATATTTTATTTTGACAAGCCCAACTTGGCATTTGTATATGTCAACTACTTATTGTTGCCTCTAATATTGGTTTACACCATATTTTTCATTTATAAAAACAAAATTGTTCTAAGGATTTTAAAAAAGTACTGGGTGCTTTTTAAAAAGCTTATTTTCAGCTCTTTAACTATAGTTGTGAGCAATTTTGCAAATATGATGTTTTTATATACTGATATATTAATTATAAAAATCCTTTCTAATTCTGCAGATGTAGAAATAGCAAATTATAGTTTTTCTTTAAACATAGCCAATGCTTTAATAATTATACCTTTAACCTTGGTTCAAGTTGATATAGAAAAGCTAAAAAAGAATTTAAAATATGCACGAACCCTTAGAGTTAAAATCTTTCGACTGGTATTAATAATGACCGTTGCTTTAGTCTTTATCTTTATCTTTTTAACGCATTTTTATTTTGAAGCCTATAGTTCGGTTCTTTATGTTTTTTTAATAATTTTAGGAGCTAAATTTATTCAAGCGTTATCAGTATCTTATGGCGCTGTAATTATTATAAGAAAATTGTTTTCACAGAACTTAGTAATTAACCTATTTGCATTATCATGCAATGTTGTTTTAAGCTATTTTTTATATAGCCAGATTGGGTTGATGGGTATAGCGGTTTCAAGTCTAGCAACCTTGCTCATTAGATTTGTATTATTACTTAAGCTTAACAATAAGGTGTGATTTAAAATTATATGAAGTTAAAACTGAAATACCTATATGATTTTATAATACTGTTACCAATCATAATGGTTTTTGTAGGCGAAATTATAGCTTATTTATATCCTAATTTATCTTCTCCAATTAAGGTCTTAACGTGTTTAGTTTTAACCTGTCCTGTCTGGTTAAAAATTAGAATACCTAATAAATTAGCATTAGCAGTATTCATTTTTTTGTTTTTTTTTGTAATAGCCTTCACAAGATCATTCAACTATAATGCAGCTTTAGAAGACGGTATTAGATATTTTTTTCCTATTGCAGTACTTTTATATGGTTATTATAATAAACACAAGCTGAAACTTTTTGTTGGGTTTATTATTGTCTTTACTTTAATTAATTTTATTGCACAATTTAAAAATTATTATCATTTTTATATTGATCCACAGCGACAATGGTTCTATGCAAGGTATTTCATAGAGAGTCAAAACAGAACAGTTTACTGGTCACCAAAAACATTTGGTGTTCTTAGAGCGACTGGTTTAGTAATCTTTTTTGGCGCATACGGTATTCTAAATTTTATTGCGTTTTGGCTAACATATTATTACTATTATGGTAAGTACCGAAAAACTTGTTTAACCATTTTTACAATAGGTGTATTTATTAGTACTTCGTTTAAAACAATAGGTTTTTTTATAATCACGCTTGCAATTAAGTATTATAAGAAGTTAAAATACTTATTGATATTACCTTTTATATTATTAAGCCTTTATATCATAGTAGGAAATGAGATACGTACATCAATCGAAAAATCAATAGAGGTAAGGTTAAAACTATACATAACAGAAGGAAATTCAGCAAGGTCAGAATCCTATAGAGCTATGTTCAATGAGTTTAAGGACTTTAACTTATTAGGAAAGGGAATAGGTGTTTTTGGAGGCCCAGCATCAACAAAATACAATTCTCCATATTATGAAGAAATTGATTTTAATTGGTACGATACCGGTTTTTTAGCTACTACAGATACTTATTATCCGCACTTATTTGTTGAATTAGGAATTTTAGGTGGTTTAGCCTATATGTTAGTTCTTTTATCACCATTTATATTAAAAAAAATAAATTATGGTAAACTAAAGATTTTGTGTATTATTTGTGGGATGTTATTTTTTGATGGCTTATTTTCGTTTTCAATAAATAACCTTGTAATGCTTACTATGACAATATTATTTGTTTATCCAATAATTGAGAGTTCTTTTGTAAAGATTAAATAAAATAGTTGATATTAGAGAATATAACTAAAAAGTTTTATTCTAAAAATGCAGTAGCGGTTATGGTTATACATAATTAAGAAATAAAATATTTATATGAAAGCAGTACTATTAGCTGGTGGTTTTGGGACTAGATTAAGTGAGGAAACGCAAAATATTCCTAAACCAATGGTAACAATTGGTAGTAAGCCTATTTTATGGCACATAATGAAAACGTATTCAAGTTATGGTATTAACGATTTCATTATATTATTGGGTTATAAAGGCTATGTGATTAAAGAGTATTTTGCAAATTATTTCTTACATCAAAGTGATGTTACAATTGATTTAAAAAATAATAATATTGAAATATTAAACAATTCAGCTGAGCCTTGGAAAGTAACTTTAATCGATACAGGGTTGCATACGATGACAGGAGGCAGAATAAAAAGAATTCAAAATTTAATTAACGGTGAAAGATTTATGCTGACCTATGGAGATGGTGTTGCAGATATCAATATTGATGAGCTTTTAAAAACACACATCGATCACGGCAAGACAATAACAATGACAGCCGTTCAACCAGAAGGAAGGTTTGGTTCCTTAAAAATTGTTGGAAATCAAAAAGTAGCTTCTTTCGAAGAAAAACCCAAAGGTGATGGCACATGGATAAATGGAGGTTATTTTGTTTGTGAACCCAATGTTTTCGATTATATAACTGAAGGAGATAAAACCGTTTTTGAGAAAACGCCTTTAGAAAATTTAGCAAAAGAAGGAGAGCTTTATTCATACAAGCATTTTGGTTTTTGGAAACCAATGGATACATTAAGAGATAATAAAGTTTTAAATGAATTATGGGATAATAATAATGCCAAATGGAAAATATGGAAATAGAATCATTATTTGGTGGCATATATAAAGACAGAGTTTGTTTAGTTACAGGTGACACGGGTTTTAAAGGCACTTGGCTGGTGTATTGGCTTAACAAAATGGGAGCAAAGGTTATTGGATACGCTCTAGAACCTGTGACGGAACCTAGTCATTATAATTTATTAGAAAAAAATTACACCTCAATTATTGGCAATCTAGCGGATTTTGAAAAGTTAAATAAAGTATTTAAAAAATATCAACCCGAAATAATTTTTCATCTAGCAGCTCAAGCTTTAGTTAGGTATTCTTACGACAATCCAACAGAAACATTTAATACCAATATTATGGGTACAGTAAATGTTTTTGAAGCTTCAAAAAACACAAAATCTGTAAAGGCTATTGTAAATGTAACTAGTGATAAATGTTACGATAATAAAGAATGGATTTGGGGATATAGAGAAAATGATGCTATGGGTGGTTATGACCCTTATAGTGCATCAAAAGGATGTGCAGAGATTATAACTACATCTTATCAAAAATCATTCTTTAATGGAAATGAAAAGTTGCTTGCAAGTGGAAGAGCAGGCAATGTTATTGGAGGAGGAGATTGGTCTGCAGATAGATTAATACCAGACATAATTAAGTCAGCTGAAAAGGGTACAGAAGTAGAAATAAGAAATCCCCTAGCAACTAGACCATGGCAACATGTTTTAGAGCCATTGAGTGGTTATTTGGTATTAGGCTGGAATTTATTATTAGGTAAAAAAGAATACGCCGGAGGTTGGAATTTTGGGCCAGATTTAAATAATAATCTCAAAGTAAATGAAGTGGTAAAAGAAGCTGAAAAACATTGGAAAAAAATAAAATTTAGGATTGGTACAGATAAAAACATGCACCATGAAGCTAATTTGTTAATGTTAGACTGTTCTAAAGCCAACAAAAAACTTAAATGGAACTCCGTTTGGGATTTTGATATTACCATTGAGAAAACAATCTTATGGTATAAAGATTTTATTGAAAATGATCAAATAAATACTGAAAACGATTTGATTAGTTTTATAGAGAATGCAAAAAATAAGAATGCAATTTGGACTTAAAAAACTTAAAGGATAAAAAAATTATAGTAACTGGTGGACAGGGTTTTTTAGGATACTTATTACTTGAAAAACTTTATTTATTAGGTGCTCAAGTCTTTTCATTTGATATTACATTACAAGAGCAGAACCATATTAAGCATATAGATATAGATATTACCAATTTTGACAATTTAAAAGAAGAAATAAATAAAATTCAACCCAATTTTATATTTCACTTAGCAGCCAAGTTAGATAGAAATAGAGACTTTGATAATATTAACAATATTTCTGCTGTTAATTATAGTGGGACTTTAAATTTGTTAAGAGCATTAAAAGACGTCAGTTTTACTAATTTTATTTTTACAAGCACTAGTGAGGTATATGGTCTGAGCACATCAGAACCGTATCTAGAAACGGATGAAGTAATTGCTGCTTCTCCTTATTCTTTATCTAAATTAAATGCTGAGAACGCAATAAAAACCTATTCAAAAATCTATAATAAGAATTATACGATTTTACGACTATTTAATTTTTACGGAGAAGGAATGCCTAAAGGGTTTTTTATATCTGATTTAGTAGAAAAATTAAAAAATAATGAAGGTTTTGATATGACTTTAGGGGAACAAAAACGAGATTTTTTGGCAGTAGAAAGCGTTATTAATGCCTTAATATTGTCAACACAAAATGTTGCCCAAGGAAACACATACAATGTCTGTAGCGGAAAAGGTGTTAAAATCAGGGATTTAGCAAAGAAATTTAAATTAAATTTAAAAAGTAATTCTGTAATAAATTTTGGAAAATTACCTTATCGAAAGAATGAAATTTGGGAAATGATTGGAGATAATAATAAGATTAAAAAGGAATTAGGTTGGACCCCAAAAGAACTTTTTAAATGAGCAAAACTCAAAAGAAAACTAAAATAATTTTAGGACCATTTAAAAAAGATAATCATGGTTCCATATCGCTTTTAAATACTGTTTTTAAGAATAATTTAGATGCGAATTATGAAGTCATTCGTTTTTTTACAGACAGAAATAAAGGAAAGACGAGTTTATCAAAGTTAAATTTTTATAACATAGTATATTTTTTAAAACAACAACTAGACCTTATTCGTTTAGTTAGAAAGCTTCACCCTCAAATTTTTCATTTTTCCATACATTCTTTTTGGAGCATGGAGAAAAGTTTGGTAATGATAGCTATCGCCAAATTATTTGGAACAGAAAAAACTATAGCTCATTTACACGGTGGGTCATTCGAAAGCTTTTGGATTAATATGAACCCAATTCGAAGAAAAATAGCAAGAATTATGTTTAAAAATGTAGACATGATTATTGTAGCTAGTACATATTGGAAATTTTTTTTTGAGGAGAATGGGTTTAAAAACCAAATAAAAATAGTTAATAATCCAATTGACGAAGAATTTGTTAAAGCAATTGAAAAAGTAAAAGGTACACATAGAAATTCAGATTTCTTGTTTGTAGGCAGTTTAGGTAAGAGAAAAGGGACCTATGATTTATTAAAGGTGGCTGAGCTCAATAAAGATTTCTCTCTTGTTTTAATTGGTAACAGCGAAGAAACAGGCGATTTTGAGAAAGTCTCTAATATTATTGAACAGCACAAACTATCAAACGTTAAACTAATTAGATCAGATAAGTTGTCATTAAAAGATAAAGTAAAGTATTTCTCAGAATCTGGTTGTTTTATTTTTCCTTCATATACAGAGAATTTCCCTTTGGTTATTATTGAAGCTGCAGCTGCTGGCATGCCTATTATTTCAACAAAAGTAGGCGCTGTGCCAGAGTTCTTTGGAAACAGAGAAAATATATTGTTTGTGGAGGCTGGTAATATTCAACTAATTAATGAAGCAATTATAACTTTAGAAAAGAACAAAGATTTTGGTATTGAATTAGGTAAAAATGCAAGAACAACATACGTAAATAAATTAGCCTTACCTTTAATTATTAATCAATTACATAACGCATATAAAACTCTATTAAACTAATGCTAAATGCTTACAAAATATACCGTCTAGCTCATGTTTTATATCGTTATAAAATCCCAATATTACCTCAGTTATTGAAGCTATGTGTTTTTCTTATTTATAATTCTAGTATACCTTATCAAGCAAAAATAGGTAAAGGGTCTCATTTTGGTTATGGAGGGATAGGTGTTGTTGTGCATAAAAAAGCAGTTATTGGTAATAATTGTCAAATAGGAACTAATGTTACTATTGGAGGACGATCTGGTCATCCAGAGGTTCCTGTTATAGGAAACCATGTTTACCTCGCAACAGGTTGTAAAATTCTTGGTCCAATTTGTATAGGACACAATGTAACAGTAGGTGCAAATGCTGTTGTTATAGATAATGTTCCAGATAATGCTATAGTCGTTGGTGTTCCTGCAAAAATTATACGTATCAAAGATGAAATTACCTAGCAACTTAACCTTATATCTAATCTTTTCTTTTCTCTTTTGCTATTTGAGTATTAACTTTTTAATGAATGCAAAAGAAGATTTTTTTGTGTTAAATTACAATTGGAATCAAGCAGAGAATCAAGAAATAGCAAGTGTTAAAATCATTGATTATGAGGTTAATAGGTTCAAAGTGTATCCTAAAAATGCTTTGTTTTTAAATAATCAAAAAACTTATGTAATTAATAACAAACATTACTTTCGTTCAGAAAGAATAGAAACAAATAAAGATACACTAACTTTTATCGGTGTGCATTGGATTAACGAGTATCCTAGACATCTACAAGGCGATATTCAATTAGGTCTAAGTAATTTGCTATTAAACCAAAAAGAAGGCATAAGCATTGCTATGATTGGAGATTCTCAAATGGGTTGGCGCGAAGGAAAATATACCAGAAAATGGATTTCAGAAAAATTAAATGTGCGTTTTGTAGGTAATAAAAAGGATGTATTTGGCTTTCCTTATTATTTTGAGAATAGTTATACATCAAATGATATTTTTCTAAATAATTTAAAATTTAATGATACCGATATAGTCATTTTGTATTTAGGTTTACCTGAAAATCGCGAGGATTTTGAAACTAATCTAAAGAAATTTGTTGCCTTAAATGAGGAGAAAGAAATTATAATTGTTCATAACACTTTAGTGAAAGCTGATTCTAGTAAGTTACATTATCTCAATATATCAGAATATAATAAGAGTACGTATTTTAAAGATGATGGTATTCATCTTAACTATAAAGGACATCATAAATTAGCGCAAGAGCTTATAGCTAAATTAATACTAATTGGAGTTGAAAAAAATTAATTGGGACTATTTACAAAATCTGGCACTAATATTAGTGGTTATTACACTACCAATGCCAAAATACAGCTTAAATTCTCAGGCTTTAATTGTATTGATAGCGGTTTCGTTATTTTCTCGAGGTTTCTCAAATAAGATTGCAAATTTAAAACAGAAGAGATTTCAATTTTTTAGTGTTTCTATTTGGTTTCTTATGTTTATAATAGGTTTAACCTATTCAGATAGTTTAGATATTGGCTTTAAAAATATTGTTAAAAACCTTCCATTACTTGCGATTCCTTTAGTAATTTTTAGTCAAGAAATAAGCTTAAAAAAGCTAGAATATATTTTAAAATGGTTTAGTATAGCTGTTATTTGTTGTGCAATCTTTGCATTGATAAAAGCATCTTATTTTACGTATATGGGTTTTGGAAATTACTTTTACAATCAAAATCTCGCGTTGTTATTAAATATCCATACGACTTATTATGCATTGTTTTGTGTTATAGTAATACTTACTAATATGTACTTAATAGTACTTGATAAAAGTAAACGCTTACATTGGGTTTGTGTATTATTTCTATTATTTTTTTTATATTTATTAAGTTCTCGTATGAGCATTTTTGCCCTTGGTATTGGGACGCTACCAATTTTATACAATAAGTACGGTAAAAAGGCATTGACAAGCATTCCTATTATTTCTTTATTAACTTTCGGCTTTTTATTTACTCCAAATTTTCAGAAAAGAGAGAATGGGCAAGAAGATTTTGGGATAAACACTCCAACCTTAAGCACACGTATATTACATTGGCAAGCTGTAATTGATGCGGTAGAAGAAACAAATATATATTTTGGTGTTGGAAGTGGTACGGATAAAAAACACGTTTATACGGCCTATAATGAATTTAATTTTGTCGAAGGTGTTAAACACAAGTATAATGCGCATAACCAATTTTTAGAATATTATATATATTTTGGCTTAATGGCAATTATAGTCTGGTTTTTCTGTTTTTGGGTTTGGATTAAGAAAATATTTAATGACTACTATGCATACCAGTTTTCAGTATTCATAGTGTTAATTTGCTTTATGCTAACTGAGTCTATTTTAGAAAGGCAAAACGGCATTGTTATTTTTGCATTACTACTATCTTTGATATTAAATTGGAATTTTAAAAAAAATGAAGCTTATAAGTAAAATTGCTAGAGTTTTTAACGAAAAACTGAGTAAAAACAATTCTTTAGCCTATTTAGTTTATTTAATTCTACCTAATAATAACGTCATTTTAGGAAGGGAATATCGTAGAATAAAAAGATCCATATCACTTGTAGCACCTCCTCAATTAGATTCCTTAAAAAGTATGCTAAATTTTGTTGTAAATAACGTCCCTTTTTACAGCGATTATAACACTATTAAGTATAAGGATTTTCCGTTTATCAATAAAAAAATAATTGTTGATGAGGAGGAACATTTTTTTTCGAAAGTATATAAAAGTAGAGATTATGAAGTTGTAACATCAGGAGGAACAACTGGTATACCTGCAAAATATTATTCTCCTAAAAACAGATATAAAAAGGAATATGCATATTTTCATTTTCTTTGGGAAAAATTAGGGTATACCAATCAATTACGTGCTGTACTTAGGAATACTAGTTTATCTGAAGATAGAGATTACAAAATTAACCCAATAACAAGAGAAGTTGTATTTGACGCCTTTAGAAATACCGATTTGTATTTCATGCAAATTTATAAAATTATTAAAAAACTTAAAATAAATTACCTACAGGCATATCCTTCATCTGCATACAATTTTTTAAATTTTTGTTATCAAAAAAGTTTAGATTTAAAATTTTTAAAAGGAGTTTTTCTGAGTTCAGAAAGTTATTTAGAATATCAACAATTGTTATTTGAAAAAAAGTTAAATCTAAAAGTTATTTCAGTTTATGGCCATTCTGAAAGGTTAATACTCATTTATAGAGATTTCGCTACTGGTGAACACAAGGTTTTACATCAATATGGATTTTTTGATTTAGTTGACACCAACGGTAACTCAATTACAGAAGAAAATATAGTAGGAGAAATAGTTGGTACCAGCTTAGATAATTTTGGTTATCCCTTAATAAAGTATAAAACAGGAGATTATACTTCTTACAAAAAGTATAATTCAAATGGAGAATGCACATTAAATGAAATTCTTAGCCGTAGAGAGGATTTAAGAATTTATAACAAAGACGAAAGTTATGTTTCGCCTACAGCTCTTAATATGCATGGGGAATTTTATACTAAAATAAAGGGATTACAGTATTTTCAAAAAACAAAAGGTAAGTTAAAGATAAAAATTATTAAGTCAGATACTTATAGGTATGAGGACGAATTGTTTTTGATTAATTTCATGACAGAACGTTTTTCTCCCACTACAGAAATTACCATTGAATATGTTCATAAGTTGAAAACAACCAACAGCGGTAAAAATTTATTGTTAGAATCTAAAATTGAATATTAGAGGAGTTAGGATAAAAAAAATTCAATTTCTATTTAGTTCGATTATCTTATTTCCAATTGATTTAGCAGTAAACTCAACACCATCTTTGTTTTGATGAAGTCCATCATGACTTAGATAATCTTTTTCCCAATTTTCATTATCTAGAATTTTCTTTCTTAAATCTAAAACAATAATTTGTTTGTTCTCTTTAAATTTCTCTATTAATTTTTTAGATAAATCTATATTAAATAAATCCCGCTTTTTGTTGGTTGTAGGGATTGGAGTTAGATATAAAATTTTTGCCTTAGGATTTAACAAGGTTAAGTGTTCGGTTATTTTGGTAATATTTATAAAAGTAGTTTCAATATTATTTTTCCAATCATTAGTACCAAGTAATAACGTATAAAAATCGGCGCTAGGTATGTTGTCAATTCGATTTAATAGCTCACTAGAATTATTTCCGCCCTCACCCTCATGTCCATAACCAAAGATATCAGTATTACTACCTACAAAAATTAAGTTTTCATTAGTATCGTTAATGTATTTTCTTAAATTTTGAGCGTTAGACCACCAGGTTTGACTATCACCAATGGTGCATAATGAAGTAGTGCCAAATTGAATAAAGTCAATATCAACGATTTTAAAATTAATCTTTTTAAAATCCTCAAATTCTTGAGGTGCTTTACCAATCCATTCTATATTAGATAAAACACTTTGATTTTCCTTAAATGAAACCCATCCAAATCTAAAAAAATAGGCATTTTGTAAAGAATCTTTGAATCTATAAATACTATTAAAATTGAATTCATTTTTAAGGTTATTGTACTGAACCGGACTTGAAATATTACCATGTTCTTTGCTAAAAATTATTTTGTTCTTTTTATATTTTACAGTATAATTTCCTAGATCAAAAACAGGTTTAATGTTATTGATATTGTAGTGGTCTTTCTCAACATTTGTTTGATGGGAGTTTTCATTACAGCCTGAACTTATTACAAAAATGAAAATTAAAAAAAGGATATATTTTATTGCTTTTCTCATAGAAGATTTTATTTATACCATACAAACTTACCCGAAAACATGAACAAAGTCAATTATAAAGATAATATTAATACTTTTGCGATTAAATAAACTTAAAAGGTGCTAAACAGTAAAGACAGCTTTGATATTTTAAAGGACTATTGCGAAATAGAAGGGTTTAAAGGTTGGGATCCGTATGATGGTTTAAATAGTTGGGTAATTCAAAAAACGCCTCTCGGGAACTCGCGTTTATTTAGATTAGCTTGGATTCAATTGTTTAAAAGAAACCCAATTAACCTAAGACCATTGTTTGGTATAAAAAAGGAATACAATCCTAAAGGTTTAGGGCTTTTTTTAATGGGCTATTGCAATTTATATAAAAAAAAACCAAGTAATAATTACTTAGAAAAAATAGAGTTTTTAGCTAAGGAAATCATAAAATTAAGAACTAAAGATTATTCAAATTATTGTTGGGGTTATAATTTTGACTGGCAAGCAAGAGCATTTTTTCAACCAAAACACACACCAACAGTTGTTGCGACAACTTTTATAGCGGATGCCTTAATTGAGGCATATGAAATCACTAAGAATGAGGAATATTTAAATGTTGCCATAAGCGCTTCTAAATTTGTTTTAAACGATTTAAATAGATCTTACGACAAGGATGGAGACTTTACATTTTCTTATTCACCATTAGACAAAACACAAGTATACAATGCAGGCTTATTAGGGGCAAAACTTCTATGTCTTGTTTATAAGTACACAAATGATGAAAATTTATTAGCGACTGCCAAATCTGTTGCTAATTATGTTTGTAAGAGACAAAATAAAAATGGCTCTTGGGCATATGGAACTTTACCGTTTCATCAGTGGGTTGATAATTTTCATACGGGTTATAATTTAGAATGTTTAAGAATATATCAAAATGTTTCAAGAGACGAATCATTTAATACAAATATAGAAACAGGAATGTCCTATTATTTAAATACTTTTTTTACCGAAGAAGGGATGAGCAAGTATTATAATGACAAGACCTATCCGGTTGATATTCATGCTCCTGCGCAATTAATCGTTACCTTACATAAATGTAATAGACTAAGTGATAACAAAACGGTTGTGGACAGAGTTTTAAATTGGACAATTGATAATATGCAAACAAAAGAAGGTTTTTTTATTTATCAAAAGAGAAAACTAATTTCTTCTAGAATTCCATATATTCGTTGGGCACAAGGCTGGATGTTTTATGCTTTGAGTTTTTACAATTTAGATAATGAATAGACAAAAGTTTTTAAATACGGAAATAGACAATATTTCTATGGCCGAAACTTTGTGCTGTATTGAAACTGCAATTAAAAACAATGAACAAATTCATCACGTTGTTGTAAATGCTGGTAAGATAGTGGCAATGCAAAATGATTTACAGTTACGTAAAAGTGTTAACGATAGTGATTTAATCAATGCTGACGGACAAGCCGTTGTATGGGCATCCCATTTTTTAAATAAGCCATTAAAAGAGCGTGTAGCAGGCATTGATTTAATGGAAAAGCTGGTTGAATTGGCTTTTCATAAAAGATATAAAATTTTCTTTCTCGGCGCTCAAGAGGATATTGTAAAGTCTGTTACTAAAAAATATGCTGAACAATATTCCAATTCAATAATTGCAGGTTACAGAAATGGTTATTTTAGCAAAAAAGAAGAGTCTATTATTGCAACTCAAATTTCAGAAAGTGGTGCAGATATATTGTTTGTGGCTATAAGTTCTCCAACAAAAGAAAATTTTCTTTACGATAATAAAAAACACTTAAAAAATGTCAACTTCATAATGGGTGTTGGCGGTAGTTTTGATGTTGTTGCTGGTAAAGTAACTAGAGCACCGTTATGGATGCAAAAATCGGGTTTGGAATGGTTTTATCGATTTATTCAAGAACCGAAACGTATGTGGAAGCGCTATCTTTTTGGTAATTCAAAATTTATTTATTTGGTACTAAAAGAAAAATTGACGAAGTGAATAATTTTAAAAACAGAAAATTTTTAAAAATTAATGAAATCCACTACTATTTTAGTTACAGTTCATTAATTAATTCTAATTACCTTTATGGTTTAAAGTTATAAATTGAGTCTATTTAAGCAAGGAAGATATTCAGGTTATTTACGTCCTATTTCATATATAATTGATTTATCAACTATAAATGTTATAGCCATTTTATATTTACTTAAAGATAAAGACCCAGTAATATTTACAGTATTTATATCTGTAGGTTGGGTGTTATTATCTGTTTACTCCCAATTCTACGAAGTTTATAGGTTTACAAGACCGATTAATATTTTATCTTTAATTGTAAGACAATCCATACTTTATTTATTATTAGTATTTGCTTTTTCAGGTTTGTATCATGAGTTAGATATCTTCCCAAGACCAATTGTAAAATATGTACTTCTGTGTTGTTTATTTATTACAATTTTTAAGTTCGCAATCTATTATTTGTTGCAGAAATATAGAACCTCATTTGGAGGGAATTATAGAACGACTGTTATTTTTGGTCTTAATAAGAAGACAATAGCTTTAGATAATTTTTTTAACAAAAATCCAGAATATGGGTATTCTCATAAAAAGACATTTAACTTTAAAAACAACGAGCATACATTAAAAGACTGCTTTCAGTACGTATTAGATCAGAATATAGATGAAATTTATTGCTCTATTTCAGAACTGACTAACGCTCAAATTGCAGATATTGTGGATTTTGCAGATAACAATTTAAAGATTTTAAAATTTATACCAGATAGTAAAGAAATTTATGCTAAAAAGCTGCAATATGAGTATTACGATTATATTCCTGTTTTAAGCCTTAGAAATATACCGCTCGAGGATTCCGTAAATACATTTATAAAAAGAGGTTTTGATATTGTATTCTCAAGTTTTATGATTGTATTTGTTTTGTCATGGTTAACACCATTAATAGCGATTTTAATTAAATTAGAGTCTAAAGGACCTGTTTTCTTTAAGCAATCACGTAACGGGTTTAATTACAAAGAATTTGACTGCTATAAGTTTAGATCAATGATGCCAAACAAAGATGCGCATTTATATCAGGCCACAAGAGGTGATGAGCGTGTAACTAAAGTTGGGAAATTTATAAGAAAAACAAGTATCGATGAGTTACCGCAGTTCTTCAATGTATTGTTTGGTGATATGTCGGTTGTGGGTCCCAGGCCACACATGGTTAGTCACACCAATATGTACGCAAAAAAAATAGATAAATTTATGGTAAGACACTTCGTTAAGCCAGGTATAACAGGATTAGCACAAACGAGTGGCTTTAGAGGTGAAGTAGAAACGGATAAAGATATAATTGGTAGAGTTAAATATGATATTTTTTATATAGAAAACTGGTCACTACTTTTAGATATCAAAATTATTTTTCAAACTTTTGTAAATGCCATAAATGGTGATGAAAAAGCCTATTAGAGAACTTCTTTTAGCGCACTTAATTGCTTTCTAAAATCAAATTGAATCATGGCTGTATGCTGTATTGCGGCTTTTAATTCAAGATTTAATCGCTGTGATGAAATTGATTTTAATACTGTATTTAAATCCTCATAATCACTTTCCTTAGCAACCCAACCAAGGTTATTTTTCTTTATGATATCTTCGCCTTCGCCACCTCCAAAATAGAGCATAGGTAAGCCTAATTTGGCGTATTCAAATATTTTAGAGGGTACTGAGCCATAAATTCTATTTAACAACGGAATTATCGTTAAATCATAGCTCAGCAGAACTTTGTGTAGTTCCGTTCTATTCACTCTACCGTGAAAATATAGAGGTAAGTCCTTATTAGTTTCTATTAAGCTTTTTATAACTTGTTCTTCGGCACCAGAACCATAAATATGAAATTCAATAGCGGTATAATCAATTTCATTACACAGTTTGTAAATTCCTTGTGCCACACCTAAAAGACCAGCGTAAACCATTTTTATTTTACCGTTTGGCGCAGTTGTATCTTTAAGTTTAGGAAATTCAATTTCAGGAAAGTTTCTGTACAAAAACAACTCTGGTTTTGTTGTAATCGTCTTAACATGATTAAGGATTTCGTTGCTTTGTCCTAAAATCAAATCTGCCTTTTTGTAATTAAAAGCTTCAAGCTTTTTCAGTATATTATAAGCAAAACCTTCTTTTAATGCGCCTAATTCTAAGCCTGCGCTTGGCCACAAATCACTAACATTAAGAATAAGTTTTCTTTTTTTATATCTTAAAAGGAACATACAGGTAAAAGACACCAAAAGCGGAGGCGATTGCACAATCACTTTATCAGGAATCTTATGCCACATGATAAACCAAACTAAACTAAAGCTATACGAAAGCATTGCTATTAATCGCAAAAACTTATTTTTAGAAACTGAAGCATAGATCCATAAACGATTAATCTTGATGCCATTTTCAACCGTTTTTGAACTGAATTTTCCTTTATATGCCGAAAATATTTTACCAGTTGGGTAGTTAGGAAGTGGTGTAACCACATTAACATCATAATCATCTTTTAAACCATCTGCTAAATGGAATATTCGGTTAGACGCAGCTCCAATCTCTGGTGGAAAATAACTGGTAATAATCATTAATTTCTGCACTACTATCTTATTTAATATGAGATGTAAATTGTTTTAATTTTCCAGATTTAGAGCGCTCTAAATTCTCTACTCGCTCAAAGTTAATTGTAATGTTTGGCTCGAGGTAGCGAATCATTTCATTTTTAATGGTTCTTTTTTCAACCTCAGAAAGTTTATGTTTACTAACATAGCTGATTTTAAAAGTATCTAAATGTAATTGTGCTACAATAAACTCAGAAACGTTACCATCATTTTCAATTACACTTTTTGTAATATAATAGAAGGTAAGTCCTGCTGCTTTTTTCCCACTTGGTAAAATAACGATATCGTTTGTTCTCCCAATTAGTTTTTTGAGAATAGGCTTCTTAATTGTGCTTTTTTTAGATAAAATCCCAATATCTCCAATATCATAGCGAATAAAAGGATGTGCTTTATTATGTAATGACGTAATTACAATTCTACCTTCTTCTCCATAAGGTAAAACAGAATCATTCTCATCTAGGATTTCTATAAAAAGCGTTTCACTGTTAAGTTGCCATTCGTCTTCAGGATTCTGAAAAGCAATAAGATCTAATTCCGATGCGCCATATTCATTTACCACTGGCACGCCAAACCGCGATTCTAGTAGTGTTTTATCATCATCAAATAACATTTCAGAGGTAACAACGCACACTTTTAGGGTTGTACAAACGGAGTTTAAAATCATATTTTTACGTTTCAAGTACTTTGCAAATTGCACTATAGCGCTTGTATAACCGTTAATGTAATCAAAATCTGTTGTTCTAAATTTTTCTAAAGTCGCTTCATGAGCTGTATCACTTAAATCAAATACCGAAAACCGAAAACGGTTGCTAAAATAATCTTTTAATCGTTCCTTATAATAACCTTTCTTATCTAAAGGTATACCATAAAAACGTGCCTGTTTTGACTTATTAAAATCAATGTTATACCAACCAAATCTATCTGTAATTTCCGCCCAAGTAAGCGCATGCGACCATTTATCTTTAGCAAAAACAAAGGGATCTCCAGAACTGCCAGACGTTTTATTGAGATAGACATTTTTAGTAGTAAAACCATTACTTAAACGTTGTTCTAATGGCTGTTGTAAATGACGTTTGGTTAGTATAGGAACAGAATTCCAATCCTCGAGATCAATAGACTTTCCTAGAGTTTTATAAAATGAATTGTTTTCTAAATGATAAGAAATGATAGCTTTTTTTTGTTCTTCAATATAGGCTTCAAAATCAGATGCGTTTTTCCCTTTAATATTGTTTAACGCAGCTTTAGCCTTGTGGATATCAAAGCCGTTTAATTTTAGTGAAAAATCGAATAGTTGCAAAGTGTTTATTGCCTTTAAGGTTTGTGTAAAATAATTGTTTTTTAAGCTGAAAACCAATTATTTTTGTCCAAACAATTTATTAGCATGAATATTTTAGTACTTGGTTCAGGAGGAAGAGAACACACATTTGCATGGAAATTAGCTCAAAGTGACCGTTGTAAGGCTCTTTTTGTAGCTCCTGGAAACTCAGGAACACAAGCGATTGCGACAAATTTAAATATTGGTGTAACTGATTTTGAAGCTATTAAATCAGCTGTTTTAGAGCATAAAATTGATTTAGTAGTTGTTGGGCCAGAAGATCCATTAGTACAAGGAGTTCATGATTTCTTTTTAGAAGATGAAGCTTTAAAACATGTTTCAGTCATTGGGCCTGAAAAAGCCGCAGCGGAATTAGAAGGAAGTAAGGAATTTGCTAAAGAATTTATGATGCGTCATGATATTCCTACAGCAGCTTATGAGAGTTTTACAGAGGAAAATGTAGAGGACGGTTACAAGTTTTTAGAAACCCTAAATGCACCTTACGTTCTAAAAGCAGATGGTTTAGCAGCAGGTAAAGGTGTTTTAATTCTAAATGACCTACAAGAAGCTAAAGATGAATTAAAAAGCATGCTGGTAGATTCTAAATTTGGAGATGCAAGTACCAAAGTGGTTATTGAAGAGTTTTTAGATGGTATTGAGTTAAGTTGTTTTGTGCTTTCTGATGGAAAAGATTATAAAATTTTGCCAACTGCAAAGGATTATAAACGCATAGGAGAAGGCGATACAGGCTTAAACACAGGAGGAATGGGAGCCGTTTCTCCAGTGCCTTTTGCAACAAAAGAATTTTTAGATAAAATTGAAAATCAAGTTGTAATTCCTACAGTTGAAGGTTTAAAGAACGATAATTTACCATACGTAGGTTTTATATTTATTGGATTAATTAAAGTAGGTAATGCCCCTAAGGTAATTGAGTATAATGTTAGAATGGGAGACCCGGAAACAGAAGTTGTTTTGCCAAGACTAAAAACTGATTTGGTAGATGTTTTTGAAGCGATGTCTAACCAAACGTTGTCTCAAATTAATATTGAAATTGATGAACGTGCTGCAACAACTGTAATGTTAGTGTCTGGTGGTTACCCTGAAGCTTATGAAAAAGGAAAAGAAATCACAGGAATTGAAAAAATAACAGATTCTATTGCGTTTCATGCAGGAGCCAAATTACAAGACGGTAAAGTTGTAACTTCAGGTGGACGCGTTATGGCGATAACTTCGTACGGAAATAGTTACCAAGAGGCCATAAAAAAATCTTATCAAAGTATAGAAAATCTACATTTTGATAAGATGAATTATCGTAAGGATATTGGTTTTGATCTATAAATATGAATGAGAAGAAATACTCTTATCTTCTTCACCATTTTCATTGTATTTCTTAAGTTGTAGCATCCAATATACAAATGCAACAAAACCAATTGCCATAAAAATCCATGAAAAGATGTTGGCAGAAAACCAGCTCTCAAGTTCCAATGCTCTAAGGGCATCAAATGGTGCGAATAATACATTCACAAATAAATCCGCTATTCCGTTAAAGAAATCAGTCATAACTTTATAAATTTACACCAATTCTAATTTTCTGAATTGGAATTAAAATGCGAAAATACAAAAACTGTTAATGATTACAAGTGTTTTTAGTAAATCTAAGCCTATAAACTTCATATTCGTTGCGGTTTATGTCTCGCTATTTTTTATTCTAACAAATTACACACTACTTTTTTCAGATTTAAATACCACTGTTGCAACACTCTTTAGATGGCTCGTGACGTTATTTTTAATTTTTCTGTTAGACTTTATTGTTGCTAAAAATAATTTAACGCAAAGAAATAGTTATGCAATTTTAACTTTTGGTTTACTGTTCGGGATGTTTCCAGATGCGATGGCTCATTTAAACATTTTAATATCTAATTTGTTTATACTATTTGCGTTAAGAAGACTTATCAGCTTGCACTCTAAGCTAAATATTAAAAAGAAATTATTCGATGCAGCATTTTGGATTACTTTGGCATCATTTTTCTTTTTTTGGTCAATATTGTTTTTTACCCTCGTTTTAGTAGCTTTAATTTATTACTCCCAAAATGATTTTAAAAACGTAATTGTTCCGTTTATAGCGGTATTAACCGCTATAATTTTACTATTGATTTATAATATTATTTTTTACGATTTATACTTTAGACCAGAAAACTTTGATCGTCATTCTAGTTTAGATTTTACGTCATATAATAGTAAAGAAAACGTTTTTAAACTTACCGTCATATTTAGTTCTCTTGTATGGACTTTATTCTATTATTTTAGAATGATACCTGATAAGAATAAAAAATTAAAACCTTCATATTTTATCATTGCGTGGGCTTCAATATTATCGCTTTTAATTGCGGTTATTGCTCCTGTAAAAAACGGAAGTGAGTACCTGTTTTTGTTTGCTCCGTTTTCTATAATTATGGCTAATTATATCGAAGTGATTTCAGAAAAATGGTTTAAAGAAGTATTTATTACGCTTTTATTAATTACACCGATAATTAGTTTACTGCTGTAATTTATTACCAAAGGCTAAATCGCCAGCATCGCCTAATCCAGGAATAATATAACCTTTTTCATTCAGTTTTTCGTCAATATCAGCAATCCAAAGTTTTACGTCAGAATTAAAAGCATTAGAGACATATTCTACACCTTCTTGCGCACCAATAATACTAACTAAATGAATTTCTTTTGGTGTTCCAAATGGTTTTAGCGCTTCAAAAGTAGCGACCATAGATTGTCCTGTGGCTAACATTGGGTCTGCTAATATTAAGGTTTTACCTTCTAAACTTGGACAAGCTAAATATTCCACTATAATTTCAAAACTTTCTGGGTCATGTTTATGATGTCTATACGCTGAAATAAAAGCGTTTTCAGCTGCATCAAAATAATTTAATAAACCATTATGTAACGGAACACCAGCTCTTAAAATAGAGCAAAGTACAATGTCTTTTTTGTGTAAAACGGTTGTTGCGGTTCCTAAAGGTGTTTCTATATCGTGTACTTCAAATTGAAGCGATTTACTTAATTCATAACCCATTATTTCGCCAATACGTTCTATGTTTCGTCTAAAGCGCATACTGTCTTTTTGTACGGTTTTATCTCTTAATTCAGACATAAAAGTATTTAATATTGAAGGCGTTTCAGAAAGGTTATGAATTTGCATAATATGTAATTTAGTTCGGTCGTTAAAGTTAATAATTCAAACTATATTTGTAAACATTAAATTGATTTCATTATGTTTTCAGAAAAAGCAAACGCCATATTTCAAGAGGTTATTAAGACTTACAAAGTTTTAAATACAGTAGACCAACCTTTTACAAATAAGTATGATAAAAACGATGATTTAATTGCACATTTATTATACAGAAAATCTTGGATAGACACGGTTCAATGGGCTTACGAAGATATTATTAGAGACCCAAACATTGATCCTGTGGCGGCTTTAAAGTTAAAGCGAATGATTGATGCTTCTAACCAAGATAGAACAGATACTGTTGAATTTATAGACAGTTATTTTCTAGATAAATTTAAAGACGTTTCTGTAAAACCAGATGCAAAAATCAATTCTGAAAGTCCAGCTTGGGCTATAGACAGATTATCAATTTTAGCCCTTAAAATTTACCACATGCATCTTGAAACCGTTAGAGAAGATGCAACTGATGCGCATAAAGCTTCTTGCCAAACAAAATTGAATGTTTTATTAGAACAACGTGTAGATTTAAGTACTGCTATTGACGATTTGTTAGAGGATATTTCTAAAGGCGAAAAGTACATGAAAGTGTATAAGCAAATGAAAATGTACAATGACGATGAACTTAATCCTGTTTTAAGAGGACAGAAGTAATTGATGAACCTGTAAGGTTTTCAGAACCTGACAGGTCTGTATAAGAATGCCAAAACCAAAACACATACTAGTCCTTAGGTTTTCTGCAATGGGAGACGTAGCAATGACAGTGCCTGTGTTGCGAGCATTAACCACACTACACCCTGAACTTAAAATAACAGTCGTAACTAGAGCATTTTTTAAACCTTTTTTTCAAGATTTGGAAAATGTAACTGTGTATGAAGCCGATTTAAAAGGCAAACACAAAGGTGTTTTAGGTCTTTATAAATTATCTAAAGAATTAATATCCTTAAATTTTGATGCTGTTGCAGACTTACATAACGTATTACGAAGTAAGATTTTAAAGTTCTTTTTCTTCGGAAAAAAAGTGGTGCAATTAAATAAAGGTAGAGCTGAAAAAAAAGCATTAGTTTCTGGGAAAAAGTTTACACAATTAAAAACCACACATCAACGCTATGCTGAGGTTTTTAAAGTTTTGGGTTATTCCGTAGATTTATCGCAACCTAGATTTCCTGAACCTAAATCTTTGTCTGAAAATTTAAAATCGTTTATATCAAAAACAGACTTAAAAACAATTGGCATTGCACCTTTTGCTGCACACCAAAGTAAAATGTATCCATTATCTCAAATGGAAGTAATAATTACAGAATTATCTAAAAATTACAATATCATCTTATTTGGAGGAGGACAAAAGGAAGTCGAAATTTTAAATCAGTTTGAAACCAAATATAGCAACGTAACATCTGTAGCCGGAAAATTAAATTTAGAAGAGGAGTTAGCTCTTATTTCAAATTTAGACCTCATGTTAGCTATGGATTCTGGTAATGCACATTTAGCCGCAATGTTAGGCAAAAAAGTAATTACAATTTGGGGCGTTACGCATCCATTTGCGGGATTTGCACCTTTTAATCAACCTAAGGATTTTTCGCTTACAGCAGACAGAGAACAATTCCCATTAATCCCAACATCAATTTACGGAAATAAGTTTCCTGAAGGTTATGAGAATGCTGCAGGTAGTGTTTCAGAAGCTGCAATCGTTTCAAAAATAAAAGCCGTTTTATAAAACTTCCTATTAGAATTTTTTGTCCTCAAAATTATACGAAGTTATATCACGGCAAATAATTAACCTAACATCAAATCGAGTGAAATTCTTTATTTAGAATTTTGTATCGAGAACCTTTCGAAAATAAAAAGACCTATCAGAGTTTTAATTCTGATAGGTCTTTTTTTTGTCTTAAATCTAAAAGCGAAGCGATCTAGACTCTTGGCTCTATTTAAACATCATCATAATCCACAGCAATAGTAGCTGAGGTAGGATGCGCTTGGCATGTTAATATTAAACCTTCGGCAACTTCACTATCTGTTAAAATGTTATTCTGGCGCATTTCTGCAGTTCCTTCTGTAACCTTTGCAATACAACTACTGCAAATTCCACCTTGACAAGAATAAGGTGCATCAATATCTTGTTTTAAAGCGGCATCAAGAATAGTTGCTTTTTGAGACATGTTGAATTCAAACTCTTCTTCATCAACAACCACTTTAATTTTAGTTTCGCCAGATGGTAAATCTGTAACAGCTTCAGCTTCAGTTTCAACAGGAGCTGTAAATAATTCAAACTTAATGGCTTTTTCTTTCACACCATTTTCAATTAAAACATCTTTAACTGTATGAATCATTTGTTCTGGTCCACAGAGGTAGAAATTTTCTATGGTAACACCTTTGTATTTGTTCTTTACAATAAGGTTAACAGTGCTTTTTTCAATACGTCCAAATAAGGCATCTTCTTCTTGCGATTGACTGTAAATAAAGTGCGCATGAAAACGATTATCGTACTCTTTTTTCAATTGTAATAATTGGTCAATAAACATAGCATCAGCCAATGTTTTATTACCATACACCAGGATAAAATTACTAAAAGGCTCTTCTTCTAAAAGTGTTTTTGCAATACTTAATACAGGTGTAATTCCGCTTCCTGCAGCAAAGGCAGCTACAGTTCTGGTTTTAGCCGCATTAGCTTCAAATATAAAGCGACCATTAGGTTCTGCAACCTCTAAAGTGTCGCCAGCTTTAAGTGCTGTGTTGGCATAGACAGAAAACGTTCCGTTTTCAACTGCTTTTACTGCAACGGTTACATTTCCGCTATTTTGAGAAGCACAAATAGAGTAATCTCTTCTAATATCTTCGCCGTTTATGGTAGTTTTTAAGGTAATATATTGTCCGGCTTTAAAGCTGAATTTTTCTTTAAGATTTTCAGGAATATCAAAGGTAATAGCAACTGAACTGTCTGTTACTTTATCAACTGATTTTATAGTGAGTGAATGAAATTGTGACATTATAAATAATTTTCTGCAAAGATAAACATTCTACTTTAGACCAGACAGGTTTCATAAACCTGTCTGGTCTTTTTTAATACATCTCATACCTAAGTTTCTTATACATAAGAAAATTATGTATATATTTGTAATACAATGAGCAATTCAAAATTATATAAAGGGAGTTTAAATACTATTATTTTAAAGCTTTTAAATGAGCACGATAAAATGTATGGTTACGAGATTACCCAAAAAGTAAAGGCATTAACCAAAGGCGAACTGAAAATCACAGAAGGCGCATTATATCCTGCGTTACATAAGTTAGAAGCCGAAGGTTTACTAGATGTTGAAGTCGCAAAAGTAGATAATCGTTTGCGTAAATATTACAAGTTAACGGAAACAGGAACTAAAGAAACCGTGACTAAGCTTGAAGAATTAGCTGAGTATATTAAAACAATGCAAGCCTTGGTAAATCCCAAACTGGCATAATTAAGGTTGACCTCGCGGGTTTTAAAAACCTAGCAGGTCTAAAAGTAAATTAACAGTGAAACTAACAAAACAAGAAATACAATTCATAGACAACTACCTCATTAAAAATGAGGTTAAGTTTTGGGATGTGCGTATAGAATTACTAGACCACATTGTTTCTGCGGTTGAAGATAAAATGACTAACGAAGGTATTTCGTTTAATGAAGCTTTACTAGATGTTCATAGAAGTTTTGGCAACCAATTTATTGAATTTGGAGTTTCAAAAGATAAGATTTTTGAAAAAGGACTTTATCAGAGCAATGCTGGATTTAAGAAGTTTATTAGAAATAAGCAAAAAGAAATAGGAAGAAAAAACAGAAAACGGTATTGGGTTATATTTAGAGAAACGTTCTTTTTACAAAAATTTATATTAGAATATATTGTGTTCATACTTGCTATATTTATCACATATCAGTATAAACCTAAGGCAGCTTTTATGATAGCATTATTAGCTTTAGTAGTGCCAGAATTATTAAAGTTTAAGTACGTATTTAAAAAAGGAGTACGTCATTCCTTAAATGCTAACATGGTAGGTTTACTTAATACTTCATTTTTATGTTTTCAAGGAATGTTTTTAGATTTCTATAAAGATGAGTTTACATATAATGGCATAATTGATTATCGCTATATTATTTGTTTTTATGTTTTAGTTTATCCTTTAGTGAGAGTAAGTTTTAATCTATATAAAGAAGTGCTGAATACTACAAAAGAACGTTACAAGCTTTTAATATCATGAAACTAACCGAATCCCAAATACAAGACCTCTACTCATTTACAAGGCAACATTTTGTAGAACATTACGATTTACAAACCGAACTCGTAGATCATTTAGCCAATGATATTGAAACGCAGTGGCAAGAGCAACCAAAACTCAGTTTTGAAGATGCCAAAAACAAAGCCTTTAAAAAGTTTGGCATTTTTGGTTTTATGGATGCTATCGAGCAGAAAGGTAAGGCTATGAATAAACGCTATAGAGGATATTTGTGGAACGAGTTAAAAAAATGGTTCGAGATTCCGCAGGCATTTGCAACGTTAGGTTTGTTTCTTCTATTTTATTTTTCTTTTACATCATCTTTAGCTGTTGAATTAGCCATTACCTATTATGTTTTAGTAATTATTTGGTCTATAACAAAAAGTATCTTGCTGAATAGACAGTTTAAGCGTAGAAAAAAAGCATCAAATAAAAAATGGCTATTAGAGGAAATGATTTTTAAACAGGCAGGAGGTACGTCGTTAGTTTTTTTGTCTCAGATTTATAACATTCATATAGTGACTGGCGATTTCTTATCTAATCCTTATGTAATTGTATTATTAGCAATGGTATTTACTATTATCGCTTTAGTTTATTACATAAGCTTTGAACTGATTCCAAACAAAGCCGAAAAACTACTAAATGAAACCTATCCAGAATTTAGTTTGTAACAAATTCTTCGTTTTTAATACTTACTACATAAACCAACCCATCATTACATTATGATAAAACACTTTCTCAATCTAGAATGGAAACAATATTTCCGTTCATCTTATTGGCAAAAAAATATGGCCATCAATATCTTAATGGTGTTTTTTGCGCTCTATTTTATTGTAATGTTTTTAGGCTTAGGCTTCGGGCTTCTCCTTATTTTAAAGAAAACGTTTCCTGACCAAGACCCATTTGTAATAGCTAATGGCTATGTGTTTTTCTGGATAATTGGCGACTTAATGATGCGCTTTTTTTTACAAAAGTTGCCTGTAATGAGCGTAAAGCCTTTATTAACGCTTCCTATTAAACGGTCAACGGTTGTTAATTATGTTTTAGGAAAATCGGTAGCTTCCTTTTTTAATTTGTTGCCTCTGTTTGCTATAATTCCATTTAGTATTATGCTCATTATGGATGGTTATGCTACTTCAATGATATTAACATGGCTATTTACCATGATAATTTTGGTGCTGATTTCAAATTTCTTAAACTTTATTATCGAGGCATTTTCTTCAGAAAAAGAATTATCATTTTTACCAATTATTACAGTGGTTGGTGTTTTATTTGGCTTAAATTATTTTGGTGTGCTGCCAATGACTACGCTAATAGGAGACGCACTTTTAGGGATAGCGAATAATCCTATTCTAATATTGGTTCCAATAGCGATTTTAGCTGCTTGCTATGCTTATAACTTTAAAATTTTAAAAAGTAAACTCTTTTTAGATAGTTCTTTAAAATCTAAAGTTGCTGAAGTTAATGCAGCAGATTTATCTTGGACAGAACGTTTTGGAGACGTTGCACCATTTATGAAGCTAGATTTAAAACTCATTTGGAGAAATAAGCGTACCAAATCCATGGCGTTTTTACTATTAATTGGTGTTTTGTACGGTTTGTTCTTTTATCCGCAACCTATATACAGAGAAATGACTTTTATGTTTGCTTTTATCGGAATTTTTTCAACAGGATTTTTCCTTATTAATTTCGGACAATTCATTCCGGCTTGGGATAGTGGTTATTACAAACTGCTAATGAGTCAGAATATTAAATACGAGCAATATTTACGTTCAAAATTCATTTTAATGGTCATTAGTGTAGTGTTACTTTTTGTACTCGGCATTCCTTATGTGTATTTTGGTTATAAAATTTTAATTGCGCATTTCGCTGCAGCTATTTATAATATTGGTGTGAATACTCACGTGATACTTTGGGGAGGATCCTTCAATCGAAAAAAAATAGAATTAGATAAAAAAGCCGCTTTTAATTACCAAGGTACAGGTGCTGTACAATGGCTTATTGGTATTCCGTTAATGTTGGTGCCAATGGCAATGTTTGGCCTAGTAAATTGGTTAGTAGGTTTTGCAGCTGCAGTAGCTTTACTTATCGTTTTAGGATTGGTAGGCATCGTTTTTCATAAAAAACTAATGAAAGCCATTACACATAAATATCTAGATTCAAAATACAAAATGATTAACGCGTTTAGTCAAGACAATTAATACAACACAACCATGATACATACAAAAGACCTTTCAAAAACATATAACGGAACAACCGTTCTTAACATTGAAGAATTAACTATTCCTAAAGGCCAAAGTTTTGGTTTAGTTGGAAATAATGGTGCGGGAAAAACAACCTATTTCAGTCTATTACTAGATTTAATAAAACCTACCACAGGAAACATTACAAGTAATGATGTTGTTGTAGACCAAAGCGAAGACTGGAAACCTTTTACATCATCGTTTATAGATGAAAGTTTTTTAATCGGTTACCTTACACCAGAAGAATACTTCTATTTTATTGGAGAATTAAGAGGGCAAAACAAAGCCGATGTTGATAGCTTAACATCAAAATTTGAAGATTTCTTTAACGGAGAAATTATAGGAAAGAAAAAGTATCTTAGAGATTTAAGCAAAGGAAACCAGAAGAAAGCCGGAATTGTAGCTGCGCTTATTGGTAATCCTGAAGTTATTATCTTAGATGAACCTTTTGCAAACTTGGATCCAACAACTCAAATAAGACTAAAACAAATTATAAAAGATTTAGCCGAAAAACAAGGTGTCACTGTTTTAGTCTCTAGCCACGATTTAATGCATGTTACAGACGTATGCGAAAGAATCGTTGTACTAGAAAAAGGGAATGTCGTAAAAGATTTAGAAACCAATCCTGCAACCTTAAAAGAGTTAGAAGCGCATTTTGCTAATGGAGCAGTGGTTTCTCAGGAGGAGGAGTAAAAGCCCCTTTAATTCCCCAAAGGGGAAAACTGATATATGCACAACTTGCGAGTATTGTACGTTGTGCTTTTTCATAATTACAATTCTATTTTTTAAGTAACAGTGAGCCTCTACGTCCCTCTGCCTTCGCGTGAATTTTATGTTTTCAATAAAATCCCTTAGCAACAAAGCATTCTAATATCTTCTAAAATTCAGCCGCAAATTCAAAAAGATGCTTATTTTTACCACCTAACACACTAAACAGTGCGTTTTTCAGTTATCTATAATACCAATTTAATATTGAATTATGTGCAATAATTTAATGTTAAATGGGTATCAAATTAAATAGAACCAACGTTTGAAAACCTATTACAAATTTATATTACTCCTATCATGTGTAGCTTTGATTGCTCAAAGTTGTTCGCGAAAAAAAGATAAATTCATAAATAAGAAGTTTCATGCTCTTGCAACTAAATATAATGTGCTTTATAATGGTAACATAGCTTTAGAACGCGGAATTGAAGGTGTAAATAATGAATTCACTGAAAACTTTTGGGAGCTTTTGCCTATTGAAAGAATGGCTGTTGCAGAAGATATTTTCCTTCCTGGCCAGATTAAAAATGCAGATTTTGAACGTGCGGAGGAAAAAGCGATCAAAGCGATCCAAGTACATGGAATGAATATTGGAGGTAAAGAAAAAAATCCTCAAATAGATGAAGCCTATTTACTTTTAGGTCAAGCACGTTATTTTGATCAGCGTTTTGTGCCAGCTATGGCAGCTTTTAATAATATTTTAAATAAATATCCTACTAGCGATAAAATTAATCAGGTAAAAATTTGGCGCGAAAAAACAAGCATGCGTTTAGATAATGATGCTGGTGCTATAGAAAAATTAAAACGTTTACTTGAAGAGGAAAAAGGTGTTATCGAAGGTCAAGATTTGGCAGATGCTTCAGCAGCATTAGCTCAGGCTTATCTTAACACAAAATCTAAAGATAGCGCTATTGCTCAATTGGCTATAGCTGCAGAACACACAAAAATTAAAAGAGAAAAAGCACGCTACCATTTTATTAGAGGACAATTGTATAACCAGTTTGGTAAAAAAGATAGTGCTAATATAGAATTTGATGCTATTATAGATATGCATCGCCAAGTACCAAGATCATTTTATATTAATGCTCATTTAGAAAAGTCTTATAATGCAGATGCGTCAAATGTAGATGATGTTGAGTTTCAAGAATATCTTACAGATTTAGAAGAAAATAGAGAGAATAGGCCCTTTTTAGATAAGATATATTATCGTATTGCAGAGTATCATCGTCATAAGATGTCAGATAGCCTTGCTGAGGTTTATTATAATAAATCGCTTAGAAAAACAAAATCAGATAAATATCTTAGATCCCTCAGTTACGAAACTTTAGGTAACATGTATTTTGATAAAAATGTTTACAAAACTGCAGGAGCTTATTATGATTCTACATTGACGGCTATGGTGTTAAATTCTAAACCATATAGAATTATAAAAAAGAAGCGTGAAAATCTTGATGATGTTATATATTATGAAAGCATAGCACAAACTAATGATAGCATCTTAAGGGTTGTAGCTTTACCTAAATCAGAGCAATTAGCAATTTATACACAGCATGCAGAGAACCAAAGGTTAAAAGCATTAGAAGAAAAAAAGGAACGAGAAGAAGCTATAAAAAAACAAAATAATCAACCAACGCCTAGTAATAACAATAGCCAAAGAGCTGAACGTAGCCCTAGAGCGGCAGGAAGTCCTCCAGGAATGATTACTGATACGCAACGAAGATCAGGAAGTAGTAGCTTTTACTTTTATAATACAACAACGGTTTCTTATGGTAAAAGTGAGTTTTTAAAAATTTGGGGAGATCGTAAACTTCAAGATAATTGGAGGCACTCTAGTGAGCGAGCTAGTATAGCAAATTCAACTAAATCAGACAGTTCATCTGTAGATGAGGTTGTAGATGTTCGCTTTAATCCAGAAACGTATTTAGCATCGTTACCAACTAAAAAAGTAGAATTAGACAGTATTGCTAAAGAGCGTAATTTCGCATATTATCAATTAGGAATAATCTATAAGGAAAAATTTAAGGAACTTATTTTAGCAAAAGATAAGCTTGAAAAGCTCCTAGAGAATAATCCTGAAGACCGATTAATTTTACCTTCAAAGTATAATTTATTCCGTATATATACTGAACTTGGATTAAACAGAAGAGCAGAAGAAATGAAACTAGCAATAATTACCGATTATCCAGAGTCGCGTTATGCAGAAATTCTTTTAAATCCACAGTCAGAATTATCTAAGGACGAAAATAGTCCGGAAGCAATATACACAAGGCTTTACAAACAGTTTAATGATGAAGAATACGAGGCTGTTATTGCGGAAGCAGAAGCGCAGATTAAGCGATTAGAAGGCGATGATTTTGTGCCTAAGTTCGAAATTTTAAAAGCATCTGCCAATGGAAGACTTTTTGGTTTTGAAGCTTATAAAAAAGGAATTAATTATATTGCTTTAACCTATGGCAATACAGAAGAAGGGAAAAAGGCGTTAGATATTATAGAAAACGCATTTCCTATATTAGAGAAAAAGGAATTTGTAGTAGATGATACTGCAGATAAATTCAATGTTATTTTTCAGTTCGAAAATAATTCGGGTGAAGATATTGAAGCGTTTATTAAGATTTTAGATGAAGAAGTAGCTAAAATAAAGTACTTTGATCTAACTACATCAAAGGATGTTTATGATGAAAACACTACCTTTGTTGTTGTTCATGGATTAAAAAGTATTGGCGGAGCAAATGGATTTGCTGAATTACTTAAGTCAGAAGAAAAAGACAAGAGAGGTCGACCTATTAAACCTAAAATAACTAGGCCATACTTTGCAATTTCATCACCGAATTACGCCATAATTCAGAGACACAAAAACTTAAATGCGTACTTAAAATTACAGTAATTTAAAACCAAATCAACATGTTTTCACCAGACAAAAAAAAACAAAAACACTCAAGTATGGAAGCAACTACACAACAAAATATCATAGCACAAGGCACTAAAATTGTAGGCGATATTGCAAGTCAAGGACCATTTAGAATAGACGGAACTGTAGAAGGTAACGTAAAAACATCTGGTAAAGTGGTTGTAGGTAAGTCTGGTTACATAAAAGGAACTTTACAAGGCGAAAATGCAGATTTTGAAGGTAAATTTTCTGGTAAACTTATATTATCTGGAACATTATCTCTTAAATCTACAGCTCATATTGAAGGCGAAGTACATATTACAAAATTAGCTGTAGAACCTGGAGCAACATTTAATGCTACTTGTAGTATGAAAGGAACAGTTAAATCATTATCTAACGAAGCTAGTAAGCCACAACTTTCACAAAGTGCCCAAACCAGGTAATAGACCAAGTAAGTATTTAAGATTTACGTCAGTTGCGTTTCAAATGGGAGGCACTATTTTTCTTGGTAATTATTTAGGTCAATGGCTAGACGCCAAGTATGATAGAGATTTTTGGGAAACTACACTAACACTTTTATCTGTTTTTGCTTCAATGTATTTAGTAATTTCTCAGGTCATTAAAGTTTCTAAGGAAGATGATTAAGGCAGTAGCGACTTACATTATTTCTTTTAGCATATTGTTTGCGCTTATTTATGTTTCGCAGAATTATATTCTTAACGCATCAGGTAAAGTTATAAGATTTAGTCTTTGGGATACAAATATGTTTTTTGCTTTATCGTCATTTATAATCTGTATACATTTTCAATTCTTTTCAGGTATAAAAAGCATTCAACCTCAATTAGGATTTATCTATTTGCCGACGTTATTTATAAAAGGTATTTTGTTTTTTCTCATGTTTAAAACTTCAATCTTTGAATTGGAAGCCTTATTAACAGCAGAAAAATTAAATCTTTTAATTCCATTGTTCTTGTTTCTAGGACTAGAGGTGTTTTTTGTCGTTAAAATCATTACTAAAAACGAGACCTAAATATTAAGCATAAAAACGCATTGTTATTTTAATAAATTACGTACTTTTGCACCGAATTTGAAGAGAGTAGATTTTTGATTTTATAACAATGAATATATTTCAACAAAGTTTTAAATTTTTAGCACTAGCATTATTAGTGTTTCTGCCTACATCAATTTTTGCAAATAGCGAAGGAGGAGATGGTGGTCAAGTAGACACAAAGAAAGAAGTTGAAGATTACATTCTTCACCACATTCAAGATTCTCACGATTTTTCTTTGTTTTCTTATACAAGCGATGAAGGAGAAAGAAAACATTTTGGTTTTCCATTACCAGTAATTTTATGGTCTTCTGATGGCTTAAAGACTTTTATGTCTTCTGAGTTTCATCACAATGATGACGGAACTGTTATTGTGGAAAAAGATGGTGTAAAATTCGCAAAGATACATTCCAAAATATATGAATTAGATGCTGGAGCATCTTCAGTTAATTTTGATGCAGATCATCACGCAACAAACGGTCATAAAGTTTTGGATTTTTCAATTACCAAAAGTGTATTTGGTGTATTGGTTATTGGTTTACTAATGTTGTTTTGGTTTTCTAGTTTAGCAAGGCAATACAAGAAAAAGCAAATCCCAACAGGTTTTGGTCGTGTATTAGAGCCATTAGTACTTTACGTTAGAGATGAAATCGCAAGGCCAAACATTGGTGATAAGCATTACAGAAGATTTACAGGTTATTTGTTGACGGTGTTTTTCTTTATCTGGTTTTTAAATTTAGCAGGTCTTACACCTTTAGGTTTTAACGTTACAGGTCAATTAGCTGTTACGGCTTGTTTAGCAATTTTTACACTTGTTATATATACAGTTAGTGGTAACAAAGATTATTGGATGCACATTTTATGGATGCCAGGAGTACCAGTTTTAATTCGTCCGGTTTTAGCGATTATTGAATTAGCAGGAGCTTTAGTTATTAAGCCATTCTCATTATTAGTACGTTTATTCGCAAACATTTCTGCTGGTCACATTGTTGTTATGAGCTTAATTGCTATTATGTTCACCTTAAAGGAAGCTTTAACAGTTCCTGGAGCAATGGGTTTATCATTTGTATTATCATTTTTTATATTACTAATTGAAGTATTAGTTGCGTTTTTACAAGCGTACATATTTACAATGCTTTCAGCTCTATTTATTGGTATGGCTGTTGCAGAACACGATCACGAGCATGAGCACGATGATCATGGACATGAAATTCCTGATGCGCAAGACGTAAGAGGTGATTTCATTTAATAAGAGTTTTTTTAATTTAACTATAAATATTTTTACTATGTACAATTTAATTGGAGCAGGATTAATCGTAATCGGAGCAGGTATTGGACTTGGTCAAATCGGTGGAAAAGCAATGGAAGGTATTGCTCGTCAGCCAGAAGCGACAGGTAAGATTCAAACAGCGATGATTATCATTGCGGCACTTTTAGAAGGTTTAGCATTTGGTGCTTTATTCTTAGGAAAATAAGAACCGAATTAAACTTACAAAAACACTATCCTGTAACGGTTGGTTACAGGACGTGTTTTTAAATTAAAAAAAAGACAAAACACTTAATTACTTAATAATATGGATAAGTTATTAAACGATTTTTCACCAGGATTATTTGTAGTATCAACAATATTATTGTTGGCACTGATCGCTTTAATGGTAAAATTTGCATGGAAACCAATTCTTAACTCATTAAATGAAAGAGAAGAAGGAATCCAAGGTGCTTTAGATGCTGCTGAAAAGGCTAAGCGTGAAATGGCAAATCTGCAGGCAGATAACCAAAAATTATTGCAAGAAGCGCGTTTAGAAAGAGAAACAATGCTAAAGGAAGCTCGCGAACTTAAAAGCAAAATGATTGCAGATGCAGAAGAGGAAGCTAAAACACAGGCTAACAAAATGATCGCTCAGGCACAAGATGCAATTGCTAGCGAAAAGAAGGCTGCTATGGCAGAAATTAAAAGCCATGTAGCAGGTTTATCTTTAGAGATAGCAGAAAAAGTAGTGCGTAACGAATTATCTAATAAAGACAAGCAACTAGAGTTAGTAGAGTCTATGTTAGGTGAAGCAACTTTAAACTAGTAAGACATGTCAGGATCAAGAGCAGCAATTAGATACGCTAAAGCGGTTTTAAGTATAGCAACAGATCAGAAATCTGCAGATGCAGTAAATAGTGATATGAAAACTATCGCTAATGTTATTGCTGAAAATAAAGATTTAAACCAGATGCTTCAAAGTCCTGTTGTAAGATCTTCAGATAAAAAAGCAGTATTAACATCTGTTTTTAAAGATGCAAATACTTCAACTACTAATTTAATAGATACGTTAATAGCTAACAAAAGATTACCTTTATTGAGTGATGTTGCTGTTAGTTATACGCAATTATTTGATCAGCTAAGAGGTAGCCAAGTAGCATCTGTTACAACTGCTGTGCCTTTAACGGATGATTTAAAAACGAAAGTATTAGCAAAGGTTAAAGAACTAACTGGTAAAGAAGCAGAAGTAGAAAATATAGTTGATGAAAGCATTTTAGGTGGTTTCATACTTAGAGTTGGAGATATACAGTATAATGCTAGTATTTCAAACAAACTCGATAAATTAAAAAGAGAATTTACACTAAATTAATATAGTTTTAGATAAGCCCAAAAGGCTAACAGCTAAAAGCTAAAGACTAAAAAAGATGGCAGAAGTAAAACCAGCTGAAATATCAGCAATCTTAAAACAACAACTTTCAGGTTTTGAAGCAAGTGCTTCATTAGACGAAGTAGGAACAGTATTAACTGTAGGTGATGGTATTGTACGTGCTTACGGATTGGCTAACGCGCAATATGGCGAATTAGTAGAATTCGAAGGTGGTGCAGAAGGAATTGTACTAAACCTTGAGGAAGATAACGTAGGTATTGTACTTTTAGGTACTTCAGTAGGCGTAAAAGAAGGGTCTACCGTAAAACGTACTGAACGTATCGCATCTGTAAAAGTAGGTGAAGGTATTGTTGGTCGTGTGGTAGATACTTTAGGTAACCCAATTGATGGTAAAGGACCAATAGCAGGTGATACTTATGAAATGCCTTTAGAGCGTAAAGCACCAGGTGTTATCTATAGAGAACCAGTAACTGAGCCATTACAAACTGGTATTAAGGCAATTGATGCTATGATTCCTGTAGGTAGAGGTCAACGTGAGTTGGTTATTGGTGACCGTCAAACAGGTAAAACAGCTGTTTGTATTGATGCTATCTTAAATCAAAAAGAATTTTACGATGCAGGCGAGCCTGTTTATTGTATATATGTTGCTGTAGGTCAAAAGGCTTCAACAGTAGCTTTAATTGCTAAGACGTTAGAAGAAAAAGGTGCTTTAGCTTATACAACAATAGTAGCTGCAAATGCATCAGATCCTGCTGCAATGCAAGTTTACGCTCCTTTTACAGGTGCTTCTATTGGAGAATATTTTAGAGATACTGGTAGACCAGCGTTAATTGTTTTTGATGATTTATCAAAACAAGCCGTTGCTTACCGTGAGGTATCTTTATTATTAAGACGTCCTCCAGGACGTGAGGCATATCCTGGTGATGTATTTTATTTACACTCAAGATTATTAGAGCGTTCTGCAAAAGTAATTAACGATGATTCTATCGCTAAAGAAATGAACGATTTACCAGAGGTTTTAAAGCCTTTAGTAAAAGGTGGTGGTTCATTAACAGCTTTACCAATTATTGAAACGCAAGCAGGTGACGTTTCTGCATATATCCCAACTAACGTAATTTCTATTACGGATGGTCAGATCTTCTTAGATGGTGATTTATTTAACTCTGGTGTACGTCCAGCAATTAACGTAGGTATTTCTGTATCTCGTGTTGGTGGTAACGCTCAGATTAAATCAATGAAGAAGGTATCTGGTACATTAAAATTAGATCAAGCTCAGTTCCGTGAATTAGAAGCATTTGCTAAGTTTGGTTCGGATTTAGATGCTGTAACTTTAAATGTAATTAATAAAGGTAAACGTAACGTTGAAATCTTAAAGCAAGCGCAAAATGATCCTTTTAAAGTAGAAGATCAAGTTGCAATTATATATGCTGGTTCTAAGAATTTATTAAAGGATGTTCCTGTAGATAAAGTAAAAGAATTTGAACGTGATTATTTAGAGTTCTTAAGAGCGAAGCATAGCGACGTACTTAGTACTTTAAAAGCAGGTAAATTAACTGATGAGGTTATTGATACACTTACAACTGTAGCAAAAGACCTTTCAGGAAAGTATAAAGGATAATAGATCTTGTCATCCTGAACTTGTTTCAGGATCTCAATAGTAATAAAAAGATTCTGATATAAATTCAGAATGACAAAAAGAGATTATGGCGAATTTAAAGGAAATTAGAAACAGAATATCATCGGTATCTTCAACGATGCAGATTACTAGTGCCATGAAAATGGTATCTGCTGCAAAGTTAAAGAAAGCTCAAGATGCTATTACAGCAATGCGACCTTACTCTAATAAGTTAACAGAATTACTTCAGAGTTTAAGTGCAACGTTAGATGCTGATTCTGGAAGTAAATATTCTGAGCAACGTGACGTAAATAAAGTACTTATTGTTGCGGTAACTTCTAATAGAGGTTTAGCTGGTGCATTTAATTCTAATATTATTAAGCAAGTAACAAAACTTGCTAATGAAACTTATGCTAACAAAGACGTATCTTACTTAGCAATAGGAAAGAAAGCTAATGATGCATTCAAAAAAACGAATAAAGTTATTGCAAATAAAAGTGATTTGTTTGATGACTTAACGTTTGACAATGTTGCTGAAATTGCAGAAATGTTAATGGATAAGTTTGTTTCTGGAGAGTTTGATAAGATAGAGGTTGTGTACAATCACTTTAAAAACGCTGCAACTCAAGTTATAATGACAGAGCAATTTTTACCAATTGTACCTGTTGAAAGTGATGACAATGTAAATTTAGATTACGTATTTGAACCTTCAAAGTTAGAAATTGTTGAAGAGTTAATTCCAAAGTCGTTAAAGACACAATTATATAAAGGCATAAGAGATTCTTTTGCTTCTGAGCATGGTGCACGTATGACAGCAATGCATAAAGCAACAGATAACGCTACAGAATTGAGAGATCAACTTAAGTTAACATATAACAAAGCACGTCAAGCTGCGATTACTAATGAGATCTTAGAAATTGTTGGTGGAGCAGAGGCTTTAAACAACTAAAACAGGAGGAGTTTACATAACTTACTTTTTTATAAAATCAAAAACCTAACTTGTTTCGAGTTAGGTTTTTTTTATGCCTTTAATTTTATAAACTATATATTTAAAGAATGAAATCACCTCGATTAGTCATAATAATGCTCTTAGCGTTATTATTATTGGTAACATGCACATCTGTGCCAAAATTTTCAAACGAAGTCTCTAGTGATATCAAATCTACTTATTATCAACATTGGAATAGTGGATTACAAAATGGTAAAAGTGGAACGGATTTATATATCCAATTAATTGAAAATTCAGTCATTTTAGATAGTGTGTTATTTAAAGGGCAAATATCAAAACTAAATCAGACCTCTTATGATAGTTTATCATATGTGGCTCATCTCGGTTTTAAACTTCAGAGCGATAAGGATTTAATTAAATCTTCTTTCGGAAAATTTCAAATTAATGAAGATGAATGTGTAATTAGTTACCATGTTGTGAGTAACAAAAAACGTCGATTTTCTAAAATTTCTAACCTTGAAGAACAGAAAAGTGTTAATTATCCGAGTTCTCCCGTTCAAAATTAACATTATTTACATGTATTCCTACAAATAAATACTGTTTGTCGTATTTATATTGCTTTTTATAGATTTGTTTGTATTTTGCACATCCAAATCTTTAAGCTATTGCAAAATGAAACAACTTAAGAAGGTATTATTTACCATATTGGTGTTCAGTGTTTTATCTACAACCTTTCAGTGTTCAAGTTCAAGGCTAAATACTAAGTCGCAACAAAAAAGCGTGTCATTTAAAGTAAAACCTATTTTTTACCAGGAATGGTACACACATATAGATGAAGAAAATACAGGTATTAATGTTTTTGTTCCAATAGAAAATAAGCCAGAAAATGTAATTATAGACAGTATTTACTTTAATAATTTAAAAGGACAACTCGTCAGAAATTATGGCAGATATACTGCTGTTTTAAAAGATAATTCGCCTGACCATACATTTAATAATCAGGAGAATTCTAATGAATATCCATTTACTTTATCAGAAAACGAATGTGCAATTAGATATATCGAAAATGATAAAATTAAATATCTAAAGGTAGCTAATGTATTAGAAAAGGAACGAGTTCAATATGAAGACGGTCCTCCTTTAGCGTATCAAAGGCGACGCGAAGCTATGATTGTTTCTGGTCACGACACAGATATAAAACCTACACCATCTTTTCAGGCATCTACTACTTTCAAAGTTAAAACAATATCATTTCAAGAATGGTATGCTGGCATAAAGGTAGGAGGCACAGGAATGAATGTTTTTGTGCCAATTGTAAATAAACAAGAGCATATAAAAATTGACAGTGTTTATTTTAGAAATCTTAAAGCAAAACTTGTTGAAAATTATGGAAGATACACAGCAGTTTTAAAAAACAAATCGCCTTATTATACCTTTAAGAAAGCAGAGAAGGATAAAGATTTTCCATTTACTTTAGAAGACAATGAATGTGCTATTAGTTATGTTGAAAATGGTATAGTGAAATATGTAAAGGTGTCTGATTTAGATGAAAAAAGAGGTGTTTATTACGAAAACGGACCTCCTGAAATCTATAAAAGAGAAGCACGAGCAGCGACAGAAGGCATGATTACTATAAAAAATGTTAATGAATTAGAAAACATTTTCAATGAATTAGCAATAACTGAGGTAGCTTTAAGTTATACCAACAATACTATAATTACTTACAATAAAAAGGAGCTCAAACGTTTTAATGAGCCCATAACATCAATTAGAAATAGTAATTATATAGCCGGTTTTAATTTAGAATAGTACCTCAGGTAGTTTCATAACTTCAATTAACTGTACTTTTAAGATAATTTCAATACTTTTGATGCAATTCAAGAGCAATACGTTGAGCGGACTCAAATCACTTTTTAAACAAACATTTATTTACGGTTTAGCGACCGTTTTACCTCGAATGTTAGGTTTTATTTTGGTACCACTTTATACCAATCCAGAGGTGTTGTCTGTTGAAGAATATGGTCGTGTATCTTTCATTTTTGCCTACTTTGTATTGTTTAATGTGGTGTTAGCTTACGGAATGGAAACCGCATTCTTTAGGTTTTTTAACAAAGAGGATGACAAAGAAAAGGTAATAAGCACCTCTGCAATATCATTGATTATTAGCTCTTTTTCCTTAATAGGCATTGCTTTTCTATTAAGACACCAAATTTCTTCATTCATAAATATAGAGCTTAAATATCTCAATTTAGTCTTTGTTATTTTGCTCTTAGATGCTTTGGTTATTATTCCATTTTCCTGGTTAAGAGCTACAGCAAGACCAATGCGTTATGCCGTAATTAAAATATTTAATGTTGCTGTAAATTTAGGTTTGAATATTTTCTTGTTATTGTATTTACAAGGTTTAGCTAAAGGCAATTCATTTTTCAATAGTATTTATATTCCCGAGTTTCAAATTAGTTACATTTTCATTTCTAATGTAATAGCTAGTGGATTAACCTTATTAGTTTTATTGCCTTTCTACACCAAAATAAAATTCTCATTTGATACTGAACTTTGGAAAAAAATGATGCGTTATGCACTGCCAGTACTAATTGCAGGTATTGCATATTCCGTCAATGAAACCTTTGATCGTATTTTATTAGAGTATCTATTACCAGATGACATTGCAGACCAACAAATTGGGATGTATTCAGCCTGTTATAAGCTCGCTTTGTTCATGACTTTGTTTGCAACAGCTTTTCGTTTAGGTATAGAACCCTATTTTTTTAGCCATTCTAATACTAAAAACCCGCAAAAAAATTATGCTAAGATCTTAGAATATTTTGTAGCCTTTGGTTCTGTAATTCTTTTAGTAGTTGTTGTATTTGCGGATCTTTTAAAGCCATACATTATTCTAAGCGAAGCTTATTACGAAGCCATGTGGATTGTACCTTTTATTCTGTTGGCTAACTTTTGTTTAGGTATTTATCACAATCTATCGGTTTGGTATAAAATTACAGATCGCACTAAGTTTGGTGCTTATATTTCAATCTTAGGAGCCTTAGTAACCTTAGTATTAAATTTTATTTTAATTCCTAGAATTGGATTTAAAGGTTCTGCCATTGCAACTGTTTCTGCGTATGCTGTTATGATGTTATTATCATTTTATTTTGGACGAAAATATTATCCAATCCCATATAATCTCAAGAAAATAAGTTTATACCTCGTAATATCTATCGTATTCTCATTTACGTTTTTTTATAACTATCGCGAAAATTATTTGGTAGGAATTGCAATGTTAATTGTATTTTTGGGCTTAGTTATTATGCTTGAAAAGAAAGAGTTAAAACAAGTATTGAACAGACAAAAGTGAACATGAAAATTAAAATAATAAACAAATCTATACACGATTTACCACATTACGAAACTATCGCTTCTGCAGGTATGGATTTACGTGCAAGTATTACCGAAGCTAGAATATTAAAACCTTTAGAGCGTACTATCGTTGGTACAGGTTTATTCATAGAATTGCCAGTTGGTATTGAAGCACAAGTAAGACCAAGAAGTGGACTTGCAGCGAAAAAAGGCATTACAGTTTTAAATGCACCAGGAACGATTGATGCAGATTATAGAGGCGAAATCGGAGTGATATTAGTCAATCTTTCTAATGACGATTTTTTAATTCAAAATGGTGAGCGTATAGCACAATTAGTCATAGCAAAATATGAACGTGCAGAATGGGAACAGGTAGAAATACTTTCTAATACAGATCGCGGAGAAGGCGGTTTTGGGAGTACAGGTACCAAATAATTAAGTCGTACTCAGACAAGAGTCTCAGAATAAAAATGAAGCCTAATTGTTATGATTTAAGAACTAATTAGAATTTAAATAATAATAAAATTAGTAATAATAGAGTTTCCTACTTTAATAGGAAAATAGTTTAATTTAAAAGATACCTGCTTACGCAGGCATAGTTATGAAAATAATAGTACCAATGGCAGGCAGAGGATCTCGCCTAAGACCACATAGTTTAACAGTACCTAAACCATTAATACCAGTTGCAGGTCAACCCATAGTGCATCGTTTAGTAAAAGATATTGCTAAAGTTTTAAAGCAACCTATTGAAGAAATTGCATTTGTTTTGGGCGATCCAGCTTTTTTTGGAGATGACGTTGTCAGCAGCTTACAAGAATTAGCAGAAGGTTTAGGTGCAAAAGCTTCCATCTATAGACAAGACCAACCTTTGGGTACAGGTCATGCTATTATGAGTGCAAAGCCATCGCTCTCTGGACCAGCAGTAATCGCCTATGCAGATACGTTAATTAGAGCTGAATTTGATTTAGATCCTTCAGCAGATAGTGTGATTTGGACCAAATGTGTTGCCAACCCAGAAGCTTATGGCGTTGTAAAATTAAATGACGATCAAAATATTGTAGAGCTTGTAGAAAAGCCAGAATCTTTTGTTAGTGATCAAGCCGTTATAGGCATCTATTACTTTAAAGATGTCGCTGTCTTAAAAGAAAAATTACAAGAAATTTTAGATGAAAACATCATGAATGGTGGCGAATACCAAATCAATGATGGTATTAAACGTATGATGGCAGATGGTAGAGTTTTTAAAACTGGAACCGTTGACGAATGGATGGATTGTGGAAACAAAGCCGTTACCTTAGAAACTAACGCCAAAATGTTAGGCTTTTTAACAGCAGACAACGAAGAACAATTAATTGATGATTCTGTCGTTTTAGAAAACTCAAAAGTAATTGAACCTTGTTATATTGGTAAAGGAACAGTGTTAAAGAATACAACGGTAGGACCTCATGTTTCAATAGGTAAAGATTGTGTTATTGAGAATTCAACCGTTAAAAATAGCTTAATACAAAACCAGAGTACTATCAAAAACGCTAATTTAGATGAAGCAATGATTGGTAATCATGTTAAGTACAATGGTGAGTTTACTAAGATTAGTATAGGAGATTACACAATTATGGAGTAACAAATTTTTGCGAAAGCAGAAATCTCTTTTTTTGGTTGAGTTATCTTTGGAACAACTTTTGAAAGACACCTTATAACTATGATTAAGCAATGATGTATATCGTTTTGTACACTATTAGAATTAAACCCAACCAAGAAGAAAAATTCATTGAAGCTTGGACAGGTTTAACAAAATTGATTTACAAACATGAAGGAAGTTTAGGCTCTCGATTACATAAAAAAGATAACCTAAACTTCTTTGCATATGCACAATGGCCAAATAAATCTACATTTGATAATGCTGGAGGAAATTTACCAGAAGAAGCCAATCATTTTAGAAAAAAAATGAAAGCATCTTGTGAAACGTTTGAAGTCTTAGAAAAATTTGAAATGGTTGAAGACTTGCTAAAACAACAACAAAGTGAATAAGCAATTTATTTTGATATTGGTTTTTATTTTCGGAATGTTAAGCGTTCCGCAGGCAAGCTATGCTCAAGTGGATTTTAATAAAAGACCAGATGATGATCTAGGAAATTATGAAGACGAATTTCAAGAACATTTCTTTGAAGCTTTGAAACAAAAAGGGATTGAAAATTATGATAAAGCAGTAGATGCGCTTCATAAATGTTTAAATCTCGATAGTAAAAAACCAGTTATTTATTTTGAACTTGGTAAAAACTACAACAAACTTAAAAATTTTGGAGCAGCAGAAGATAATCTAAAAAAGGCGATAGAAATGCAGCCAGACAATGTTTGGTTTCTAGATGAGCTTTACGATGTATATTTTCAGCAAGAGGATGTGAAAAATGCTTTAAAAACAATAAAGCAACTCGTAAAATATCATCCAGATTATAAAGAAGATTTAGCATCGCTATATGTTAGAGAAGAGAAATACAAGCAAGCATTAGATATTTTAGATGAGTTAGATGCAGAATTTGGTTTGAGTGAATCTAGAGATGCAATGAGAAATCATATCTACAGCATCACAGGTAATGCAGATGATAGAATTGAAAACTTAGAACAGCGTATAGCCAACAACCCTAACAATGAAGACAACCACTTAAAACTTATTTATAGATATAGCCAGACAGGCGATCGTAAAAATGCTTATAAAGCCGCTCAAAACTTGTTAAAAACAAAACCAGATTCAAAATTTGTGCATTTGGCATTGTATAAGTTCTATCTTCAAGATGGCAAAGTAGAGGACGCAATTGGCTCTGTAAAAACGGTTTTAACAAGTCCTGAGATTAATGCAGACGCTAAAGCTAAAGTGCTTAAGGATTTTGTATCGTTTGTTGGTAGAAATCCTGAATACGAATCTGATTTAATAGACGTGACCTCATTAATAGATGAAAATAAAGATGCGCAAACACATAGTGATTTAGGGTATTATTATTTAAAAGCTGGTGATAAGTTAAAAGCACTCTCTAATTTTAAAGAAGCCTTAAAACAGACGCCAGACGACTTTAAACTAATAAAAGACGCCTTACTACTTCAGTTAGATATTGAAGACTATAAAGCCGTTGCAAATGATGGAGAAGCAGCCTTAGAATTATATCCGGCACAACCTATTTTATATTTGGTGGTTGGCGTGGCACAAAACAAACTTGGCACACCTAAAAAAGCAATTGAAAACTTAGAAATGGGATTAGATTTTTTAATTGATAACCCAAATATGGAAGCCGATTTTTATTCAGAATTAAGTATTGCTTATAAAACGTTAAATAATATTAGTAAATCAGATACGTTTGCTAAAAAAGCAAAAGCCCTAAAATTGCAACAATAAAAATATACATGAAATTTTCTCAGTTCGTTACAAACATAAAATTTACAATTAGTGCTTTATTTATAGTGGTAGCATTCAGTTGTAACTCGGCAAAAAATGTCATTGCTTCAGGTGAGGCTAGTGATAAGCTCTCTGTAAAGCAAGTGATAAAACAGCACGAAAAAAATAGTACAACGTATAAAACCTTAAAAGCAAGAGTTAAAATAGATATAACTCAGAATGATAAAACTCAAGGTGCAGGTTTTACTCTGCGTATGGAGAAAGATAGGGTAATTTGGTTAAGTGAGTCTCTTTTTGGAGTGGCTCGTATGATGATTACACCTGATAAAGTGAAGTTTTATAATAAGATAGATAATGAGTATTTTGATGGCGATTACAAACTATTAAGTGATGTTGTTGGTATTGAATTAGATTTTATGAAAGTGCAGAATATCTTATTAGGTCAGGCGATTTATGACCTAAAAGCAGAACCACATCAGGTTGCTGTAAATGGTAATTCTTATGCAGTGAGTCCTAAAGATCAAAGTGCACTTATGGAATTATTCTATTTAATAAATCCTTCGCATTTTAAGATGGACAGTTTGCAATTGCAACAACAATTAAAAAGACGAATGCTTCAAGTGGATTACGCTTCATATCAAGAAGTGGATGAAGAAATCATTCCTAAAAACATTAGAATTGTTGCCGTTGATGATAGTGATGAGGTGGCAGTTGCTATGGAGTTTAAATCCGTATCTTTGAATGATGAAGTGCGTTTTCCTTTTAAAATTCCTTCTGGTTATAAAGAAATAGTTATAAAATAATGGTTTGTCATCGGGACAGATAGAAGCATGAACAACGAGAAATCTCATATTAATATTTCAATGAAAAAACTAACATATATTGTATTTCTGTTAGGTTTTATATTCTCAACAACGACAGTTTTTGCGCAAAGTAATAAGCAAAAAGAATTAGAGGCACAACGTCAGCAAAAGTTAAAAGAAATTAAGCTGATAAATGCGTTATTATACACTAAAAAGAAAGAGCAGAAATCTGCAATTACACTCATTGAAGACATTAATTATAAGGTGAGCGTTCGTAAAAATTTAATTAGAATAACTAACGAGCAAGCTAATTTACTGACTAGGGAAATTAATAGCAATCAAAATGAAATTTCAAGCTTAAAAACGCAGCTAAAAGAGCTTAAAGATGATTATGCTGCCATGGTAGTAAAATCTTATAAAAGTAAGTCAGAGCAAAGTAAAGTGATGTTCTTATTATCGTCTAGCAACTTTCAGCAAGCGTATAAGCGTCTACAATACATAAAACAGTATTCTAATTACCAAAAGGAACAAGGTGTTGCTATAAAAGCTAAAACTAAAGAGTTAGAGACTTTAAATGTAGAATTAAATAAGCAAAAGAAAGACAAGGAAAAACTAATTGAAGAAAACCGTATTGCTAAACGCGAATTAGAAGGTGAGTTAAAACAACGTGAAGTTTTAATGGCTTCAATTAAATCTGAAATGGGAAAATTCACAGCTCAGATTAAAAAGAAAAAGCAGGAAACCGCACGTTTAGATAAAGAAATTAATCGAATAATTAGAGAAACTATTGCTGCAGCTAATAAGAAATCTGGTAGCACGTCTTCTAAAGGGAAATTTGTAGAGACACCAGAAGCTAAAAAACTGTCAGCGAACTTTGAATCTAACCGAGGAAAGTTAGGTTGGCCTGTTTCTAGAGGTGTTATTAAAGGGAAATTTGGAAAAAGGCGTTCGTTAACAGATAACTCAATTACTCAAAATTATAAGAGTATCTATATTGCCACAGACGCAAATTCAGATGTTAAAGCGGTATTTAATGGTGTCGTTTCTAAAATTCATGTTATGAAACGTGGTAATCCTACCATTTTAGTAAGACATGGAAAATATTTTAGTGTGTATATGAACCTTTCTGAGGTTAATGTAAAGACTGGTGATAAAATCACAACGGGTCAGGTTATTGGTAAGGTGTTCTCTAACAAATCTTCAGGTGAATCATTATTAGGTTTTCGAATATATAAAAATGACCTTGTACTTAATCCAGAACCTTGGTTAGCTAAGTATTAATCAAAAAGGGCTTTAAGCTCAGTAGCGTCTTCTGGCTTTATTTTTCCTGCTAATAATAGGCTCAATTGTTTACGACGCAAAGCGGCATCATAACGTAGTTTTTCTAATTCGGTTTCAGGTACCAATTCAGGTACTTTTACAGGTCTTCCGGTTTCATCTACGGCAACAAACGTATAAATGGCTTCGTTAGCTTTAACACATTCACCAGACTCTCTGTCTTCTATCCAAACGTCCATATAAACTTCCATTGAAGATGAGAATGCTCTAGAAACTTTTGCTTCAATCATTACAACGCTACCTAAGGGCACTGATCTATTAAATGCGACATGATTTACAGAAGCCGTAACAACGATACGTCTAGAGTGTCTCCTAGCAGATATACTAGCAGCTCTGTCCATACGAGCTAATAATTCTCCACCAAATAAATTATTGATAGGATTGGTTTCACTTGGTAACACTAAATCAGTTACAATAGTTTTAGATTGAGACGCAGTTCTAGATTGCATAAGGATATTAAGAATTTGTGCAAAGATAGAGTGATTCTTGCAGGTAGATGTAAGATTAACATTAAATAATGAAAAGCGAGAAGATTTACTTTAAGGTCTTGATTAATAACCAAGCATCGCGATTATGCGCTTTACGAATTTTATATAATTCGCGTTGTGCTTCATCTCTAGAAATATAGCTAGCATAAACAACTTCATGTAAACCATAGCGATTAGTGCCAATTTTACGAGCTTTATAACCTTTTGCTCTAAGTTGATCTACCTTTTTATCAGAATTAGCTTCAACTCTAAACGCACCAGCAACAATGTGGTAATTGCCACTTTGTTTTTCTAAAGAAAGTGTGGCAGCAGGTAAAGGATTACTAATTACAAACGTAGCTTCTTGTACTTTGGCATCGAGTTGCTCATTAGCTTGCTCTTGTGCTAATTGATTGTGATTCTCTATAGAGTTATTGTTATGGTAAGTAACAGCGCTAAAACCGCCAAGTCCTAACAATAGAACAGCAGCTGCAGCATACTTCATCCAGTTACGATTAGATCGCTTTTCTGGGTTTAAAACAATAGGAGAATTAACTTCTATGTCCTCAACATTTGCTAAGTAAATTTCACGATCTACATCAGTAGATGTAAAGTGAGATAGCCCAAATGAATCTGTTAAGTAGTTAATTTGGTGTGATGGATCAAATTCAATTTTCCCATCCGCATTCATTACCAAATCGCCAATGTTTTTAAGTTGAACGGTTTCACCTTCAACTAAAAATGCTTTAATAGATTTTATTTGATTAGAGATTTTATTTAAAGCTTTTAAATATGGTATTTTTTCAACCTCAGCAATATAATTAGCTAACAAACCATCATTTTGTTGCAACTGCTCGTTAAAAGATAATGCCTTTTTTGGAGGGTAAAACGAATTAGTAGTTTCGTGTAATTTCGCTGATTCACGTTGCGTTAAAAATGCCCCAAACTCAGGAACAGTAACACAATCGTAACGGTATAAAAGGTCGCTAATGTAAGTCTCTAATTGCATATTAACGCAAAGTTAAAAATATTTGTTTCTGAACGAAATTTAGTTTGACTTAGTTATTAACATCGAAATTAAAAATTATCTATGTGCTTGATTTGCTATGGTTTCTTGACAAAATATTTACTAAAAGTGAAGTATATTTTTAAAGATTAGCTTGTGGATCATAATTGCTATAATCTGGAGTTTTTGGCAATAGACGTGTGAGTGCTGCACGTCTATAAGTTATATTAAAGTCTCTAAAGAAACTCTTTTTTAAGTTTTCAGAAGAAAATGCAATAAAACCGTCTCTCATCACTTCAATTTTCGCCATGTCAACTTTTAATCCAGCAGGATGATTGCTCAATTTTTCAGTATAATTAAAAGGTTTTAATCTTGGTGATGTATCATTATTGGTAAATGAAAACTCACTTAAATCCATCATTGTTATAGTTGGTTTTATAGCAATAGAGTCCTCAATACTATTGAATTTTGACTTTTGCGCTGTAGCGATAATAGAGGACATTATAAGTAGGATAAATATTGAGCCGGTTTTCATAAATTATTATTGATGATATAAAAATAAGAAAAACCTTCTTTTATCTTGCGAAGTATTTTGTTAAATTGGTAGCTGAAGAATACTAAATAATGACAGACCAGCAACTTATTTATGCTTTAGCCTTGCAACACGTTCCAAAAATTGGCGCGACAACAGCTAAAAAATTAATAAACCATTGTGGTTCTGCAGAAGCCGTTTTAAATGAAAAGAAATCCAAACTTTTAAAAATAGATGGTATTGGTACTATAACTATTCAAGGCCTTTTTGATAGAATTCATCTCGACGAAGCAGAGCGAGAATTAAAGTTTATTAAAGACAATAACATACGTCCACATTACTTCACAGAAGACACCTATCCTGAACGCTTAAAACATTGTATTGATGGACCATTAGTATTATTTCAATCGGGTAATATTAATATTAAGCAACAAAGAATTATAAGTATTGTTGGCGCTAGAAAAATTACAACAAGTGGTATTGCTTTTTGCGAAAAATTGGTAGAAACGTTATCACAATTTAACCCAATAATAGTTTCAGGTTTTGCTTACGGTACAGATATTACAGCACAAAAAGCTGCAGTAAAACATAATTTGCAAACCATAGGTTGTTTGGCTCATGGCTTAAACCAAATATATCCTAAAGTACATAAAAAGTATGTAGCAGATATTGAAAATCACGGTGGTTTTTATTCTGACTTTTGGAGTACAGATAATTTTGATCGCAATAATTTTTTAAAACGAAATAGAATTATTGCAGGATTAAGTGAGGCTACAATCGTTATTGAATCTGCTGAAAAAGGTGGTAGTTTGGTCACTGCAGATATTGCCAATTCTTATAATAGAGAAGTATTTGCTGTACCGGGAAGAACGACAGACAGTCAAAGTATAGGTTGTAATAACTTAATTAAATTTCAGAAGGCACATTTATTATCTAATCCTTTAGATGTGCCTTATATGTTAAATTGGCAATTAGAATCAAATAAAAAACCTATAGTTCAGCAACAGTTATTTGTAGAATTAGAGCCAGATGAAAAAATTATTTATAATTTTCTGAAAGATAACAATAAGGAGTTACTAGATGTTATTGCTCTAAGATGTGAAATGCCAACCTACAAAATAGCTGGAATATTGTTGAATATGGAATTGAAAGGCGTGGTTAGGCCTTTACCAGGTAAGTTGTTTGAGGTTATTTAGAAGAATTTTTATTGTAATCTTTAATTATCTTAAAAACAATAAAAATTAATACGCAAATAGTTAAAATTTTAAACCACAAAGGCCAATTCTCACTAAAAGCTTTATAGAGAATTATAACGAAAAATAAGATAGTTAGTATGTGTTGTTTGAACAGCTTCATTTGTTTAATAACCAACCTTACCTCTAACACGCTTCAAAACACCATCAGCAACTAATTTAGCTTTTGCGGCACCTTTAGCCAAAGCAGCATCAACTTCTTCTAAATTATCCATGTAATATGTGTAGCGCTCTCTTATTTTAGAAAAACGCTCTAAAATTAATTCGTATAAGGCTTGTTTGGCATGACCATAACCATAATTTCCACCTTCATAATTGGTTTTCATTTCACTGATTTGGTCGTCTGAAGCCAATAAACTGAATATTGCAAAACAGTTACATGTTTTCCAGTCCTTAGGATCCTCTAGGGCTGTGCTGTCCGTTTCAATAGACATTATTTTTTTACGTAATTGCTTTTCGGGTAAAAAGATATTGATAAAATTACCTCTACTTTTACTCATCTTTTCGCCATCTGTACCAGGAACAAGCATTCCATTTTCTTGAATTTTTCCTTTTGGTAATACAAATGCTTCACCCATTTTAGCATGAAAACGTGAGGCAACATCACGTGTCATTTCAATATGTTGCAATTGGTCTTTTCCAACAGGAATAACCTCAGCATCATACAATAATATATCGGCAGCCATGAGCATTGGATAAGTAAATAAACCAGAGTTAACATCTTCTAAACGATCTGCTTTATCTTTAAACCCATGAGCTAATGTTAAACGTTGGTACGGAAAAAAACAGCTTAAATACCAAGATAATTCAGTTACTTGAGGAATATCACTTTGTCTGTAAAACACGGTTTTTTCAATATCTAGACCACAAGCTAACCAGGTTGCCGCTACAGAATAGGTATGATTTCTTAATTCCTCAGCATTCTTTATTTGAGTTAAGGTATGAAGATTTGCAATAAATAAAAACGAATCGTTATTAGAATCGTTAGCCATTTCTATTGCTGGTAATATTGCTCCTATTATGTTTCCTAAATGTGGTGTTCCTGTACTTTGTACGCCTGTTAATATTCTTGCCATGTTCACGTCCCACTAATGCAGGAATCTCTTTAATTATTAAACGAAAAAAGCAAAGGTAAATTTTTTAAAAGAACTATAGGAATACATTTAACTTTAAAGGAACATTTTTTCAGCAAAAATCAAAAGTATAAACGAGTTCTTATTTTAAATAGTTAGTTTTGGAGCTATGGCAATTTTTAAATATCCATTTTGGGTTTTATATCGTGTATGGTTTTACATATTAGTGGCTCTACCGATTATTGTGATGTTTCCTATTTTAATTATTTCAATATCAAGAGAGCAATGGTATCCATTGTTTTTTAAATTGGCTCGTATTTGGTCAAAGTTTATATTAATAGGAATGGGCTTTGGGTACAAAATAAAACGAGAAGAAATCCCTGTGCCAAACAAGAGTTATATGTTTGTTGCCAACCACACTTCTATGGCAGATATAATGCTAATGTTAGTAGCTGTAAAAAACCCGTTTGTATTTGTAGGAAAACAAGAATTAGCTAAAATTCCGTTATTTGGTTTCTTTTACAAGCGTACCTGTATTTTAGTAGATCGATCTAGTGCTAAGAGTAGACAAGCCGTATTTCTAAGAGCGCAACGTCGTTTAAAGCAAGGTGTTAGTATTTGTATTTTCCCCGAAGGAGGTGTGCCAGAAGAACATGTGTTATTAGATGTATTTAAAGATGGTGCTTTTAGACTGGCAATTAACCATCAAATACCAATTGTTCCGATTACATTTTACGATAATAAAAAACGATTTTCATATACCTTTTTAAGTGGAAGCCCAGGTAAAATGCGCGCTAAGATTCATAAATTTATTCCAACAACAGGTTTAACTATAACAGATACTAAGCAACTCAACGAAAAAACAAGAAATTTAATTTGGGACGAGCTAAGTTTAAGCACAAAAAAAAGCTACCCTAACCAAGAGTAGCTTTTGTAAGCATTGCATTCATCATAGCTTTTTTTATCTACCAAAAAGGTAGTTTTGCAATAACCTAAAATTTAAAACTTAAGCCTGTGTACACACCAATAAAGAAGGGTTTAAAGTCGCCAGTTGTATTATTAAATGTGTTAATTTGATATTTAAACGTTGGTTCTAAGTTTAGACTCCATTGCTTAGAAAGATTGTAGTCCATGCCTAAACCAAAATTGGCACTAAAACTAGTATCATTTATGTTATTTGCTTCACCGATTAATGTTGAGGTTCCATTAACATCTGCATAAATCTCATTATTATTTAAAATAAAAGTACTAAATCCGCCAATTAAATTAATACCAAATTTTCTGTCCAATAAATTGTATTCTAATTCAATGGGTACTTCTATAAATCCAAACTTCTGATCAATTTTTCCAGCTGTTTTAGTATTAAAAATTTCTGGTACAGAAGATCTATTCATCATCATAGAACTCATTATTGAAACGTGGTCTTGGTTACCATTAAAAGCGATGTTGCTGAACTCTGCTTCTACACCTCTTGCTGCAGTTTCTGCTCCAGTAAAAGCATAAACATCAGAAGTAGACTGATTTAAGTTAACTCTGTTAATACCAGCTCTAATTTTTAATTTTTTAGAAATAGCATAACTACCTGCAATACCATAACTCATATTAATATCGCCTCCTTTGTTATTATCATTAAATTGCTCATCTAATGAAGAACCATTGCCTAACGAATTAAAGTAAACAGGCGCAACATTTGGTGCAACGCTCCACCTGCTTGGTTCATTTTCTTTTTCTTCTTCATCAATACTTTCTTTATTTTCTGCAATAGCATCTTCAATAGATTCCTTTTCAGCTTCCTTCACTAATGTGTTCTCAGAGTCATTATTCTCAGTTTTTGTAGTAGTATTTATAGAAGATTCGGAATTTACTTTTTCCGAAGGATTATCTTCGTAAACAACTTTTTCAGAATTAGAAATTGCCTTTTTGATGGCAGATTTTCTTTCAGTTTCAGATTTTAGTTGTGCCTTATTCTCTGTCTTTATTATTGTGTTTGGAGTCTTCTGGGTAGCAACCTTGTCAGTGTTATCTTTGGCAGTTGTTATTGGTAATTTATTACGCTTTTGAGACGCGGAAGATGATTTTTTAGTCTTGGAATTATTAGCTACACCTTCCATTTGTGAATTCGAATATTCTGGAATTGTGCTTATATTTTGTTTTTGAGACTCTTTTTGAGTATTAATAACGTCTTTTGAATTTGATAACTCTTCTAAATCAGATTTTGAATTGGCAATAGACGAGTTATTTTCGTCATTTACTTTTAATTTATCCTGTTTGGACTTTGTAGAATTATTAATATTAGATTTTGTTTCCTTTTGGTCCGTATTAACAACAGGTAATTCATCTGAGTTATTACTATCAGAATTATAAACAGAAATACCAACAGTTAATAACAGAGCGATAGCAGCTGCTATACCACCAACTTGCCACCATAGTGCAATAACTCTTCTTTTCTTCTTTTTCTTTGGCAGGCTTTCATTTATACGATTCCATACGGCATCGTCAGGTGTTATTTCAAAGTCTTTAAACTTTTCCTGAAAAAGTCTGTCTATGTTCTTATTCTCTTTCATTTTTATAAACTCTGCGCATTTGGGGCTAACGCGTTATAATCTTCAATTTTATCTTTTAAAATCATTCTTGCTCTCGCTAAGTTAGATTTTGATGTTCCTGTTGAAATATTAATTAATTCGCTTATTTCAACATGTGAATAACCATCTAGCACATACAAATTAAATACCAATCTATATCTGTCTGGTAATTCTTGAATAATTTTTAGCAAATATTCAATACTTACGTCATCTTGGTTAATATCTACTGATACATCTTCAATATTACCTTCATTAATAATATCATAAACGCCAACATTATCTCTATAGCGTTGCAACGATGTATTAATTGCAATACGTTTAAGCCAACCTTCGAAAGAACCTTTATTATTATACTGGTCTATTTTTCCAAAAATAGTTATAAATGCATCATGCAAATTATCTTCCGCTTCTGCATAGTTTTTTGAATACTTAAGACAAAGCGAAAATAATTTACTTGCAAACTGCTTGTATAATTGGCTCTGTGCTTTAGCATCTTGACTAATACAATTTTCTATGAGTTGGTTTAAACTCACATGAGTCTAGGAATTAATTAATAATTAGTTACTACCATTAAATTAGTTAGTAGGCGTTCTACCTTCCATGACAGGCACTTCTACCAAATAATATTGATCTTCACCGCTATTTGGATCTTCACCTTGGAAAAATTTAAATATATAGGTTTCATTTCCAGAAACATAGAGATCAAAACTGACTGTAACGAGTTCAGAAACTTCATCACAACTGACTCCATTATTGGCATAGTAAACCGTATTTACTACTGCGACAGTTCTTTCATTTCCATCAATTTCATATATAAAATCGTTGAACGTATGACAAGAATTAGGCTTGATATAGGTCACGAAAATTTCATAGGTTTCACCTTGTACAAAAGATTCTGGCATTTCAACACCATCAATAGGTAAAACCGCTAAGTAAAAGTTGCTTTCTGCACCATCATCAAGGCTACAAGATGTTAATGTAGAAACGAATATTAAAGCTAAAAGGGCAAATTTTTTCATAATTAATTATAGTCAATATCAATATATAGATGCAAAAAGTGTAAAAGGGTTGCGTCTAAAACTAAAAAAATCCTGATTTTTCAGGATTTTTTTAATATTGAATTATTTAGATTCATTTATTAAGGTTCGTACTTTTTCCTCTAATTCATCCATGAGATCCGGATTATCTTGAATTAAAAGTTTAACAGCATCTCTACCTTGTCCTAATTTTGTGTCGCCATAGCTAAACCAAGATCCACTCTTTTTAACAATATCATGTTCAACAGCTAAATCTAAAATTTCTCCTACTTTAGATACACCTGCACCATACATAATGTCAAATTCTGCAAGTCTAAATGGTGGAGCAACTTTGTTTTTTACAACCTTAACTCGGGTTTTGTTACCCATTACATTTCCATTGCTATCTTTTATTTGAGTAGATCGTCTAATATCTAAACGTACAGAAGCATAGAATTTTAAGGCGTTACCACCAGTTGTTGTTTCTGGGTTACCAAACATTACACCAATTTTTTCACGTAATTGGTTAATAAAGATAACCGTACAATTGGTTTTACTAATTGATGCCGTAAGTTTTCTTAAAGCTTGAGACATTAAACGTGCATGTAGTCCCATTTTAGAATCTCCCATTTCACCTTCAATTTCACTTTTAGGTGTTAAGGCAGCTACAGAATCTACTACAACAATATCAATAGCTCCAGATCGTATAAGATTATCAGCAATTTCTAAAGCTTGCTCACCATTATCTGGCTGAGAAATGATTAAATTATCTATATCAACGTTTAATTTTTCAGCATAAAAACGATCAAAGGCATGTTCTGCATCAATAAATGCTGCGATACCTCCAGCTTTTTGTGCTTCAGCAATGGCATGTAACGTTAAGGTAGTTTTACCAGAAGATTCTGGACCGTATATTTCAATAACACGACCTCTTGGGTAACCACCAACGCCTAATGCAATATCTAAACCTAATGAGCCAGATGATATAGCATCTACATCAACTACAGCTTGATCGCTCATTTTCATTACCGTTCCTTTTCCATATGCTTTGTCTAACTTATCTAAAGTTAGTTTTAAAGCTTTTAATTTTGCATCTTTTTCGCTACTCATTTGTTCTTTTATTTCTGAATTAATCCGACTTCAAAAATACCACTTATTTTATTTATTTCATTTCTCGTTTAACAATAACTGTTAAAGAAAATATTTTTTTGCCATTTTTAGACGCAACCCTTTTACACTTTTTGCATCTACCTAATGAAAAAGGAAAAAATTGCTATGATATGCGCTACAAAAACTCTAAATTTATTTTAGAGTTTAGTGGCGGATTGAAAGATGTAAAGTTCAATTAAATTAAGAAAAAGATTAGTACAATATTAGGTGTTTCAATTGTTGTCGATCCCTCAACAACTGTAAAGCCGATGAAGATTAACTTTTTAGGTTAAAATTTTAAGTTAGTAAGTTAATCTAAAAGCACTTTGAGATAATCGAAGTGCTTTTTTTGTGCCTAGTTATGAGGCATCTCACTAAAAGTAATATCTTTGCAGATAATATATCTAAACTCTAGTAAAGATGTATTTTAATTATTCTTTTAACCTTAAAATTAGTATAGCATGCAACTGTACAATAACTTAAGTGCTAAAGAAAGAGCAGAGCTTATTCAACAAGCAGGCAAAGAACGCTTAACTATCTCTTTCTACAAGTACGCCAAAATTAACAATACCGAAATTTTTAGAAACCATCTATTTTTAGCTTGGGACGAATTAGATGTCCTAGGAAGAATCTACGTCGCTAAGGAAGGTATTAACGCACAACTCTCTGTGCCAGCAGATAATTTTGAACCGTTTAAAAATCATTTAGACACCATTTCTTTCTTAGAAAATGTTAGATTAAATATTGCTGTTGAGCATGATAATTTTGCCTTTTTAAAGCTTAAAGTTAAGGTCCGTAATAAAATCGTCGCAGATGGATTAAATGATGCGTCTTTTGACGTAACCAATAAAGGTGTGCATGTCAATGCAGAAAAGTTTAACGAACTCATTGAAGACCCAAACACAGTTTTAGTAGATATGAGAAATCACTACGAAAGCGAAATTGGTCATTTTAAAAATGCAGTCACTCCAGATGTAGATACCTTTAGAGAGTCTTTAGATTTAATTGAAGAAGATTTAAGAGAGCATAAGGAAGATAAAAAGCTTGTAATGTATTGCACAGGTGGAATTCGTTGTGAAAAAGCAAGCGCATATTATAAACATAAAGGATTTAAAAACGTTTTTCAATTAGAAGGTGGTATAATTAATTATGTGCGCCAAATTGAAGCCGAAGGTTTAGAAAACAAATTTCTTGGGAAAAACTTTGTGTTTGATCAACGTCGTTCGGAACGTATTTCAGATGATATTATCGCCAACTGCCATCAATGTGGTAAGCCAGCAGATTTACATACAAACTGTGCTAATGAAGCTTGTCATTTATTGTTTATTCAATGTGATTCATGTAAAGAAGAAATGGAGAATTGTTGCTCTACCAATTGCATGGAAATAAATAGGCTACCGTTTGAAGAGCAGAAAGCATTAAGAAAAGGTCAAGGTAACAGTAATGATATCTTTAAAAAAGGACGTGCAGATCATTTGCCGTTTAAAAAAGACTTGCGTAATATTTTTGAGACTATGCCCTCTAAAAAAGACTAATAAAAGCGACTAATTTAAGTGCTGTTATATTTTTTAGTATTAAACTATAAATCTATGGTATGAGTAAGCTAAATAAATAATATTATCTTTACTCATTAATTATTTACGAATCCGATATCTAGATTTTTATAAAATCTAGATTTAATATATAAAATTTTTATGGCTTGTAACAGTTGCGCAACTGGAGAAGATGGCCAACCAAAAGGATGCAAAAACAATGGAACTTGCGGCACAGATAGCTGCAACAAACTCACTGTTTTTGATTGGTTAGCAAACATGTCGCTTCCAAACGGACAAAAACCGTTTATTGGTGTAGAAGTACGTTTTAAAAACGGAAGAAAACACTATTATAAAAACACAGAAAACCTTACTTTAAGCATTGGAGATATTGTAGCAACACAGGCAAAGTCTGGTCACGATATTGGTATGGTTACGCTTACTGGTGAGTTAGTGAGTGTACAAATGAAGCGTAAAAAAGTTAGATTAGACGACGCTGAAAATGTTTTAAAAATATACCGAAAAGCATCACAGAAAGATATTGATATTTGGTCTGCTTCTAGAGATAAGGAAGAGCCAATGAAGGTAAAAGCGCGTCAGTTCGCGATAGATTTAAATCTGAAGATGAAAATATCAGATATTGAATTTCAAGGTGATGGAAGCAAAGCCACTTTTTATTACACAGCAGAAGAACGCGTAGATTTTAGAGAACTTATTAAAGTTTTTGCACGTGAGTTTAGAACACGTATAGAGATGAAACAAGTTGGTTTTAGGCAAGAGGCTGCAAGGCTTGGTGGCATTGGTTCTTGTGGTAGAGAATTATGTTGCTCAACTTGGTTAACAGATTTTAGATCAGTGAGCACATCTGCAGCACGTTACCAACAATTATCTTTAAATCCATTAAAACTTGCAGGACAATGCGGTAAGCTAAAGTGTTGCCTTAACTATGAGTTAGATGCTTACTTAGATGCTTTAAAAGCATTTCCTAGAAATGATATAAAATTGTATACTGAAAAAGGAAATGCTGTTTGTCAAAAAACGGATATTTTTAAAGGTTTAATGTGGTATGCTTACGAGGGTGAATGGATGAATTGGCATGTGATTACAACAGATCAAGCCAATGAAATTATAGAAAAAAACAAGAGAAAAGAAAAAGTTGCTAGTCTAGAAGAATATGCGGCTGAGCATATAGAAGACACTAAAAATGAGTTTGAGAACGTTGTAGGTCAAGATAGTTTAACACGTTTTGATAGTCCAAAATCAAATAAGAAACGTAAAAAGAATAGGAATAACAGAAAGAATAAGAACCGAAATAACAATAGCAACGGTAATACCAATAATCGTAATAACAGAAATAAATCTCAAAATCGAAACCGTAATCAAAAACCTAAAGCCAAACCAAATGCAAATACTAAAAAGAACTAGTTGGTTATTTTTAGTTGTTGTAAGCTGTATTTTAATTACAAATTGCGACTCTAACGCTGTTTTTGATCAGTACCAACCTGTTCCTAACCAATGGAACAAAGACTCTATTGCGAGTTTCAATTTTAAAGCACCAGATACAACTAGTAATTACAATTTATACGTCAATCTTAGAAATACAGACGATTATAAATTCAGTAATTTATTTTTAATTGTTGAGTTAAATTATCCGAACGGAAAAGCTGTAAAAGATACGCTAGAGTACAAAATGGCCGCACCTAATGGCGAATTATTAGGTACTGGTTTTTCAGATTTAAAAGAAAATAAGCTTTGGTTTAGAGGATTTAAGGAAGCCTTTAAATTTAAAGAAGAAGGAGACTACATTGTAAACATACAACATGCCATGAGAAATAATGGCGAAGTTAATGGTGTAGAAAACTTAAAAGGAATAACAGATATAGGTTTTAGAGTAGAGAAGGCTCAAAAATAATAATTATGGCAAAAAAGAAAACAACATCGTCTAAATCAGAAACATTAGACTTTACAAAATACGTTCGTTGGTTTTGGATTATATTTTTAGGCGGAATTGCGTCTGTTGTGTTATTATTTCTATTAGCATCTTGGGGAGCTTTAGGTGAAATGCCAGATTATACAAGATTAGAAAACCCTGAAACTAATTTGGCTACAGAGATTATTTCATCAGATGAAGAAACATTAGGTAAGTTTTATTTTGATGATAATAGAACTCCTATTGGATATGAAGATTTACCAAAAAACTTAGTTGATGCATTGGTAGCAACAGAAGATATTAGGTTTTATGAGCATTCTGGTATAGATGCAAGAGGAACTCTAAGAGCTATCACAAGTTTAGGAGGAAGTGGTGGAGCAAGTACTATTTCTCAGCAGGTTGCGAGACAACTGTTTGTGGGAGTAAGATCTAGTAATATTTTTGAAGCATTAACTCAAAAAATAAAAGAATGGGTCATTGCTATCCGTTTAGAACGCCAATATACCAAAGAAGAAATTATAGCTATGTATTTTAATATCTATGATTTTGGTAATAATGGTGATGGAATTCGTTCTGCTTCCAATATCTATTTTAATAAAGAACCAAGAGATTTAGAATTAAAAGAATCGGCAATGTTGGTTGGTATGTTTAAGAACTCTTCGTTATATAACCCAATACCATCAAGAAACCCAGTTGGTGTAAAAAACCGACGTAATGTAGTTTTAGCTCAAATGATGAAATATGAGTTTATTTCAGAAGAAGTAAAAGATTCATTGCAGAACACAGAACTTGATTTAGATTTCTCTCCAGAAAATCACCGCGAAGGTATTGCTACATATTTTAGAGAGTACCTGAGAGGGTTCATGAAAGAATGGGCAAACAAAGAAGAGAATAGAAAGCCAGACGGAAGTAAATACGATTTATATAGTGACGGTTTAAAGGTGTTTACAACCATTGACTCACGTATGCAGCAATATGCAGAAGACGCCGTAGCTCAGCATATGCCAAGATTACAAGCTGAGTTTGATAACCAAAACACACCAGACAGAAATAAAACTGCGCCTTTTTTAGAGTTAGATGCATCTGAAGTTAAGAAGTTAATGAATGATGGAATGAAGCGTGGTGAGCGATGGAGAATTCTTAAAAATCAAGGTAAATCTGATAAAGAAATTAGAGCTTCTTTTGAGAAGCCAACAGATATGCGAATTTTTAAATGGGTTGATGGTAAGGCAAGTGAAGTAGATACAATTATGAAACCTATTGACTCTATGCGTTATTACAAATCCTTTTTGCGACCAGGCATGATGTCTATGGATCCTTTAACAGGTCACGTAAAAGCATGGGTTGGAGGTATGAATTATAAACACTTTCAATACGATATGGTTAAGCAAGGTGCTCGCCAAGTAGGTTCTACGTTTAAGCCTTTTGTATACGCTACAGCAATTGACCAATTACAATTTTCGCCCTGTGATTCGTTTCCTAGAACGCAAATAACTATAGAAGCAAATAAATTTGGTAATCCAGAACCTTGGACGGTTAAAAATTCAGACGGAAATTATTCTGGTAAACAAACTTTAAAAGATGCGTTAGCGAGCTCTACAAACACAGTTACTGCACGTTTAATGAATGAAATTGGTCCTCAACCAGTTGTGCAAATGGCAAAAAAGTTAGGAATTACAGCAGAGATTCTACCTGTACCTGCAATTGCGCTAGGAACTCCAGATATAAGTATTTACGAGATGGTTGCTGCATATTCTACATTTGCGAATAAAGGTGTGTATAACAAACCAGTAATGGTTACCAGAATAGAAGACAAAAATGGAACCGTATTGTATCAATTTGCTCCAGAAAGTAAAGATGTGTTAAGTGAGGAAGTGGCTTATGTTACTGTAAATCTTATGGAAGGCGTTACACAAGCTGGTTCTGGTAAACGACTTAGACATAATTCTAGTTGGTTAGCAAAATCTGCAGTTTATAAAGAAATAATGACTGGTTATCCATATGAATTAAAAAACCCAATAGCTGGTAAAACAGGAACAACCCAAAATCAAAGTGATGGCTGGTTTATGGGAATGGTACCAAATTTGGTAACAGGTGTTTGGGTAGGTGCAGAAGATAGAGCAGCTCACTTTAGAACCATTCATTATGGTCAAGGTGCCTCAATGGCATTACCAATTTGGGGTTTATATATGAAAGCTTGTTACGCTGATGAGACTCTAAATGTTTCTGATGGTAGATTTGAAAAACCTTCAAACTTAAAAATTGATATCAATTGTGAAGCTAGAGACGAAGGCGATATTGGAGGAAATGGTAGTCCTGCTGATGAGTTTGATACTGATTTCTAAAAATCTATAATAGTCTCACGCATATTTAATTCCTATATATTATAAAGTAAGTGCTTAGTTTCGTATTTTTAAAAAGCTAAATTTTTAAACAATATGATTAACAAAGAAGTAGATAATATTTCAGAAGCAATGCAAGGTGTCTCTGATAATATGACCTTTATGTTCGGTGGTTTTGGGTTGTCTGGTATTCCAGAAAATGCTATTGCAGAACTTGTAAAACTAAACATAAAAGGTTTAACCTGTATCTCTAATAATGCAGGCGTAGATGACTTTGGTCTGGGCTTGCTATTGCAACAAAAGCAAATAAAAAAAATGATTTCATCTTATGTAGGTGAAAACGATGAATTTGAGCGCCAGATGCTTTCTGGTGAGTTAGATGTAGAATTAATTCCTCAAGGTACCTTAGCAGAACGTTGCAGAGCTGCACAAGCCGGTTTCCCGGCTATTTATACACCAGCTGGTTTTGGTACAGAAGTGGCAGAAGGTAAAGAAACAAGAGATTTTGATGGAAAAATGCATGTATTAGAATATGCATTTAAAGCAGACTTTGCTTTTATTAAAGCATGGAAAGGTGATGCCGCAGGAAATTTAATTTTTAAAGGCACAGCGCGTAATTTTAATCCTAACATGTGTGGCGCTGCTAAAGTAACGGTTGTTGAGGTTGAAGAATTAGTGCCTGTTGGTGCATTAGATCCTAACCAAATTCATATTCCAGGGATTTTTGTACAACGCATTTTTAAAGGTGCACATTTTGAAAAGCGAATAGAGCAACGAACAGTAAGACAAAAAGCATAGTTATGTTAGATAAAAACGGAATAGCGAAACGAATCGCAAAAGAAGTAAAGGATGGCTACTATGTTAATCTCGGAATTGGAATACCAACATTGGTAGCTAATTTTGTTAGAGATGATATTGAAGTAGAGTTTCAAAGTGAGAATGGAGTTTTAGGTATGGGACCTTTTCCGTTTGAAGGTGAAGAAGATGCTGATATCATTAATGCAGGTAAACAAACCATAACGACTTTACCTGGTGCATCATTTTTTGACTCTGCTACGAGTTTTGCAATGATTAGAGGGAAGCACGTAGACTTAACGATTTTAGGAGCCATGGAGGTATCAGAGAATGGTGATATTGCAAACTGGAAAATACCAGGAAAAATGGTAAAAGGAATGGGTGGCGCAATGGATTTAGTAGCAAGTGCAGAAAATATCATTGTAGCAATGATGCATACCAATAGAGCAGGAGCTTCAAAATTGCTGAAAAAATGTTCTTTGCCTTTAACAGGTGTTGGTTGTGTAAAGAAGATAGTAACTAATATGGCTGTTATTGAAGTCACAGAAAAAGGGTTTAAACTTTTAGAACGTGCTCCAGGTATTTCCGTAGATGAAATTAAAGATGCTACTGATGGCGAATTGATAATTGAAGGAAATATTCCTGAAATGGTATTATAAATTTTTTAATTGTAAAAAGAAAGCCACTAAATGTAGTGGCTTTTTTTGTGCGTAAATTCTTCATTAAGTGCGTAAAATGTTAAAAAAAGATGTATTTCAACGATTTATAATGTATTTGAGCAGATTAATTGAAAATAAGTTACATATTGCAGTCCCAAACAAATAAACTGAATTAACCTGATTTTTAACATAAAACGCAATTTACCTTTTTGTCCCAAATCTACCTTGAATTACTGCTTATGAAAACAAAATCAAATCTACCAGAAACAATTTTAAATGAAGATCAAGAATTTTCAGTTTTAGAAGACACTTTGAAGTTAGTCTCAAATGTTTTTAAATTAGCCAAAAAAGTATTCATGCTATAGTCCTTTTGGAATAGCATGAATTAACTTTTTTGTGTACGCTTTTTTTGGTGCAGCATATATCTGATCTGCATCTCCAATTTCTTCAATTTTACCTTTGTTCATTACCAATAATTGGTCTGCCATATATTTTACAACTGCTAAGTCATGCGAAATAAAAATGTAGGTAAATCCAAACTGTGATTTTAAGTTATTTAATAAATTTAAAACCTGTGCTTGTACAGAAACATCTAGAGCAGAAACAGATTCGTCACACACAATAAGTTGAGGTTCTAAAGCAATAGTTCTTGCTATACCAACACGCTGTCGTTGACCACCAGAAAACTCATGAGGATAACGGTCAAAAGCAGAAGCGTCTAGTCCTACTTTTTTCAAAATATCAATTACCTTTTCTTTTCGGTCACTTGTATTAGTACCAATATTATGCACTTTCATTGGCTCTAAAATTGCATTTCCAACTGTGAGTCTAGGGTTTAATGATGCAAAAGGATCTTGAAAAATAATTTGGATATCTTTTCTTAACGTTTGCATTTCAGATCTACTCAAATTAGAGAGATCGCGACCTTTATACAGTATTTTACCCGAAGTGGCTTTGTCTAATTGTAAAATAGCATTCCCTAATGTTGATTTCCCACAGCCAGACTCACCAACCAGTCCAATGGTTTCCCCAGGATATACTTTAAAACTTACGCCATCAACAGCATTAAAAGTTAAATCTTTTGAAAACCATCCTGTTTTTGAGAGGTATGTTTTTTTTACGTCAATTATTTCAAGTAAGGGTTGTTGTGTATATAATTTTTTGTGATTCATTTTTCTGTCGGCATCAGAAATAACAGCAGTGTTAAGGCTATCTTTCATAAAATCTGAGATCGTCGGTAATTGTTTTAATCGAAAATCTGTAGAAGGTCTGGCAGCAATTAATGCTTTTGTATAGTTGTGTTCTGGTGCGTTAAAAATGGTTTTTGTTGTACCTTGTTCAACAATTTTGCCTTGATACATCACGATAACACGGTCTGCTAATTCTGAGACTAAAGACAAATCGTGTGAAATAAATAGCACACTCATTTTAGTTTCGGTTTGCAGGTCTTTTAGTAGTTCTAAAATTTCTTTTTGTACGGTAACGTCTAATGCTGTGGTTGGTTCATCAGCAATGAGTAATTTAGGTTTACAGGCAATTGCCATGGCAATCATAACACGTTGTTTCTGTCCACCAGAAATTTCGTGTGGATAGGCTTTATAGATTCTAGAAGGATTAGGGAGTTTGACTTTTTCAAATAGATTTAAAATTTCATCTTTTATTTCTGAATTCGAAAGCTTAAAGTGCTGTTTTAAAATTTCTTCCACTTGTTGTCCACAGCGCATAGAAGGATTTAAAGAACTCATAGGTTCCTGAAAAATCATCGCTATTTCTTTTCCTCTTATCGCTTGAAATTCTTTCTGTGATAGATGTACCAAATCTTTGTCTTCGAATAAAATAGAACCAGACGTAATTTTTGAAATCTGTTTTGGTAATAAACCCATTAATGCTAATGAAGAAATAGATTTCCCAGAACCAGATTCACCTACAACCGCAACAATCTCATTTTTTAGAATTTTATACGAGATATTCTTAATGATTTCCTTTTCAACTTTATTCTTAAAAAATGAAATATTTAAAGCGTCTACAGAGAGTAAATTTTTAATTGCCATAGGTAAATGTAGTCAATTTCTTCAATAGTGTTGTGGTAAAACCGTAACTATAAAAACTTTGCAGTATTTAATCGAAATCGTTTTCGTTATTTAACATTATTTTAATAATTTCAATGAATTATCAATAAATATTAACTTAAAATAATACTAATTTTTATGAAAAAAAACTATTCTAATGGTGTTTGTTTAGTATTGCTTTTGTTGTGTTTTCTGCCAACATATTCGCAAACAAACCTTCAAAAAGAGCAGATAATTAGTCGTTATGATTTAGAAGTAATTCAAGATTTAAGCGAAAAATTTAATGAACAGGCTAAAACTGAAAAGGCTGAAGCCGTACAAATGGCATTATTAAACGGTTGGCCATTGATTATTAAGAATGAAAATTCATATTTAGAACTTCAGAAAATATCTTCCGAAGGTAAGCCAATCTATTACACTACGTATAATGTGGACGCTGCAGAATCAACGAGAACTAATCATTTAAATTCTGGTGGTTCATTGGGTTTAAATTTGGATGGTCAAAATATGATAGCTCATGTTTGGGATGGTGGATTAGCCCGTGCATCTCACCAAGAATATGATGGAGCAGGAGGTAGTAATAGATTTTCTATTGGTGATGGAACTACAACTTTAAATTACCATTCAGCACACGTAACAGGTACTATTATTGCATCTGGTGTGGTCGCTAATGCTAAAGGTATGGCTCCTCAAGCCAGTGCAGTTGGTTATGAGTGGAACAATGATATATCTGAGGCAACTAGTGCGGCAGGTAACGGAATGCTAATATCTAATCATTCTTATGGATATGCTGCCAGAAATTCGGCAGGTCAACCGCAATTACCAAATTATTATTTTGGTGGTTACATTACCGACTCTAGAGATTGGGATGAAATAATGTTTAATGCGCCTTACTATTTAATGGTTGTGGCAGCAGGAAATGATGGTTCTGATAATTCTGCAAATGGATCACCTTTAGATGGAAATTCTTCATATGATAAACTTTCTGGTCATGCTACTGCTAAAAACAATATGGTAGTTGCTAATGCAAATGATGCAAATATCGATGCAAATGGAAACTTGGTAAGTGTTTCTATAAATTCTAGTAGTAGTGAAGGACCAACTGATGACTATAGAATTAAACCAGATATTACTGGTAATGGAACTGGTGTATATTCTACATATGAGTCTAGTAATACGGCTTATAATAGTATAACAGGTACTTCAATGGCGTCTCCAAATGTGGCTGGTTCGTTGTTATTATTACAACAGCATGCCAATAATGTTAATGGAAGTTATTTAAAAGCATCTACTTTAAAAGGTTTAGCGCTTCACACAGCCGATGATGCTGGATCTAATGGACCAGATGCAATTTATGGTTGGGGATTAATGAATACAAAAAGTGCCGCAGAAGCCATTACTAATAATGGTAACGAATCTAAAATAGAAGAATTAACATTATCTAATGGACAATCTTATCAGATTACTGTTGATTCTGATGGTATTAATGATTTGTATGCATCAATTTCTTGGACAGATAGAGCAGGTACTGCTACAACTGCTACCAATTCTAATTCAGCTGTGTTAGTTAATGATTTAGATATTAGAGTCTCAAAAGGAGTAACAACGTATAGTCCATGGCGTTTAACAGGAGTTTCTACAAATGGCCAAGGTGATAATATTAAGGATCCTTATGAAAGAGTAGATGTTACTAATGCAACAGGAACATATACTATTACCATTACTCACAAAGGGTCGTTAACAGGAGGCAGTCAAAACTATTCGTTAATTGTAACAGGTTTATCTGGTACTCCAATAGTTTGTAGTGCAACCACACCAACAGGATTATCTATTGATGGATTTGGGTCATCTACAGCAACCGTTTCTTGGGATGCTGTGCCAGGAGCGTCATATGATTGTAGATATCGTGAATCAGGTACGTCAGCTTGGACAACATCTTCAGTGTCTGGAACTTCAACTTCCTTATCTGGTTTAACGCCAGAAACATCTTATGAAGTGCAAGTGAGAAGTATCTGTGCCGATAATTCAACGTCGTCATACACAAGTTCTGCAAGTTTTACAACAACCGAAGTGCAACTAAACTATTGTACATCTACAAGTAGTAATGTTAACGATGAATATATTAGTCGTGTACAATTAGGAATTATAGATAATACATCCGGAGCTCAGTTTTATTCAGATTTTACTAATTTATCAACCGTGTTAAATCAAGGAGAGAGTTATTCAATTACAGTAACTCCTACTTGGACAGGAACTACATATGCAGAAGGTTATTCAGTGTGGATAGATTATAATCACGATGGCGATTTTTCAGATTCAGGAGAACAGGTCTGGTCGCAAGCAGCAACACAGACTGCTCCAGTTAGTGGTAGCTTTCTAATTCCTTCAGGAACTTATATAGGAAATACCAGAATGCGCGTTTCTATGAATTATAATGCAGTGCCAACAGAATGTCAATCATTTACTTATGGAGAAGTAGAGGATTACACGGTAAATCTTACAGGAGGAACACCAGATACAACTGCACCAGTTATTACATTAACAGGAGCTTCCACAATTAACTTAGAAGTTGGTGATACTTACAGTGAATTAGGTGCAACTGCAACAGATAATATAGATGGCAATTTAACATCTAGTATTGTCATTACAGGAACGGTAAATACAAATTCTGCAGGTACATATACTAAATATTATAATGTTAGTGATGCTGCAGGTAATGCGGCAACCCAACGCACGAGGACAATTATTGTAACTGAACCAGCAGATACAACAGCACCAGTTATTACGTTAACAGGCGCTTCTACAATTAATTTGGAAGTTGGTGATGCTTACAATGAATTAGGTGCAACAGCAACAGATAATGTAGATGGTAACTTAACTTCTAGTATTGTGATTACAGGAACCGTGAATACCAATTCTGCAGGAACTTATACCAAGTATTATAATGTTAGTGATGCAGCAGGAAATGCAGCAACGCAACGAACACGGTCTATTGTAGTTACAGAACCTTCTACAGGAAGTGGTTGTACAAGTGGAATCTCTTCATTCCCTTACTCTGAAAGTTTTGAAAACACTTTTGGAGCATGGACACAAGCAACAGGTGATGATTTTAATTGGGCAACAAGAAGTGGAACAACACCATCCAGTAATACAGGTCCTTCTAGTGCAGATACAGGTTCTTATTATATTTATATGGAATCTTCATCTCCTAATTATTCAACAAAACGAGCGATTTTAAATTCGCCTTGTTATGATTTATCAGGTGTGTCTCAGGCTACTTTCGGGTTTCAATATCATATGTATGGCGCCTCTTCAATGGGAAGCTTAGCTTTAGAATTGAGTGATGATGATGGTGCGTCATGGACAAGTATCTGGAGCGCATCTGGAAATCAAGGGAATTCTTGGTTATCAGCTAGTGTTAATTTAGCTGCTTACGTTGGTGCTTCAGTACAATTAAGATTTAATGGTGTCACTGGTACTACTTGGCAAGGTGACATGGCAGTAGATGCAGTTAGTTTATCTGCAGGTGGTGGATCTGGTTCAACTTGTGCTGATGTTTCATTATCTATAACATTTGATAATTACCCGGAAGAAACAGCTTGGAGTGTTGTTGATGCCTCAGGTAGTACAGTGGCTTCAGGAGGAACTTATGGTTCTCAGGCAGATGGTTCCACATTAACTATTGATGTTGGATGTTTAGATGTAGGTTGTTATGATTTTGTGATTACAGACACTTATGGAGATGGTATTTGCTGTTCTTATGGTAATGGTTCATATTCATTAACAAATTCTGATACAGGATCTGTATTAGCTTCAGGTGGCTCGTTTACAAGTTCTGAAACTACAAATTTCTGTATAGGAAGTTCTAGTTCTAATTTCGGATTAAATGCAAGTGTAATTGCAGAAAATCCTGCTCAGTATTTTAAAGTACATCCAAACCCTGTTAAAGAATCACTTACTATTGATTTAGTTGGGTACGAAGCGCAGACTTATGAAATATTAAACATGTTAGGGCAAATTGTAGCAAAAGGACGTTACAGTTCTACAATTGATGTATCTAAATTTGAAAATGGTGTTTATATCTTACAATTGAATATTGGAGAAAAGAAACAGTTAAAACGATTTATTAAGGAATAAAATGGTCCTTGATATTTTTTGTTAGTAATGAAAAAGTCCTGATTATTATATCAGGACTTTTTTTATACATGCTTTATTTCGTTCTCATGAAGCAATTCATCTCCTCGTAACCTCAGGAAAATTTGAGCTACAGCGATGGTGTCTTTTTCACAATAGATTATAATACGGTCAATTTCTTTCTCTTTGTAATACACTCTATAAACTTCACTACCATCAATATCATCTTTTGGTGATGGAATGCCTAAAACGTTAGTCATTAGTTTTAAGGATGTGTAGGTTTTATAGTCGCCAAATTTCCAGAGTTCTAAAGTATCTAAATGAGGCACTTCCCATGGTTTCTTTCCAAAGAGATTTAGTTTGTATGGCAATTCTATGTTGTGGATAATCATTCTTCTGGCTATGTACGGAAAATCAAATTCCTTACCATTATGAGCGCAAAGTAAATGTTTGTTTGAGCTAAAATGTGATATTAGTAAATTTTTAAAATCTTTTAAAAGTTTAATTTCATCGCCATAAAAAGAAGTCACTCTAAAGGTTCTAGATTCGCCCTCCATTTTAAAATATCCAACTGAAATACAAACTATTTTACCAAACTCGGCCCAAATACCTGCTCTATCGTAAAATTCTTCAGCGGTAAACTCTTCTTTTCTTTGATAACGCGATTTAGCATCCCAAAGATCTTGTTTAGTTTTGTCTAAATCAGAGAAATTTTCCGTTTCTGGAACAGTTTCAATATCCAAGAATAAAATGTTTTCTAAGTTTAGTTTATTAATCATCTTTAAGTGTATAATTTACAATTAAAATAGCAAATAATAGGCGTTGTAGATAATATACAACTGATGAAATGCTTATAATTAGGTAATTTTCTTTGACGTATTCAGAGTAATTAATCGTTGCTTCACGATAACCTTCAAGCGATGAAATACCGTAAATACCATAAAGCACTTGTAAAACTTGAATAACAAAATAAATACCAATTAGCCAAACTATTAACTTTATCAGATTATCCTTAATTAGCACTTTTTGCTTAGTAATTAATTTTAATATTACGTGCACAGAGATTATAAAAACGGCTAATTGGACTACTTCCTTTACAATTATAACAAGCAAAGGATCTTGATTAATAAAAATTAAAAACTGGTTTATTATTTGACCAATAAAATTGGCTAATTCAGAAGTTAGCAGGATTGAAAACCCACCGACAACTAAAAATAATAGATGTTCTTTTGTTATTAATTTGTTCAAGTTTAGAATTATTTTTCCATCATCTTATAAGCTTCTTCAATGTATAGACTAATGTCATTTGTAAAAACACCAACACCAGCATCTGGCGATTTTTTATGTCCTAATCTAACAATGATTACATTATCTTCTGGTTGCACTATAACGTACTGACCAAGGTGGCCACGCATCATAAAAAAGTCTTTGCCAAATTGTTTTTTTAACCACCATCCATAACCGTATTCTGGGCTTTCAGGAAATCTAGGTTTTATAGACTTAGCAACAAACGTAGAATCTAATATTTGTTTACCGTTCCATTTTCCGTGGTCTTTAAATAACTTGCCATATCTAGCAAAATCTTTAGCGTTGCTTGCAATACAGCAATAAGCTTTTACTAAATCATTATCTTCACTATCTACTTGCCAAAGCGTTTCGTTTTCTGAACCGAGTGGTTTCCAAAAACTAGATTCAAAATAATCATATAGTTTTTTACCACTTGCTTTTTCAATAACCATAGCGAGCATTTGCGTGTCTCCACTCGCATATTTATAGGATTTTCCTGGATCTGTATCCATTTTTAAACCATTCATCACTTTAGCTAAATCATCATCAAAATATGCACGTGTTGTTATGGATAATGGCGAATAGTAGGCCTCGTCCCAATTGGTACCAGAACTCATTGAAGATAAATCGCCAACCGTCATTTTTGCGGCTTTACCATCGCAAAATGCAGGTAAGAAATCGCAAACTGGTTGGTCTATACTTTTTATATATCCATCTTGTATAGCTTTGAACATTAAGCCAGACACATAACTTTTTGCCATAGAGAATGAGTTGGTCTTAGAGTCTTCATTAAAACCATCGTAATATTCTTCAAACCAAACACTGTCATTTTTTATGATGACGTACGCAATAGATTTCCAATCAGTATTGGCTGATTTTAAATCATCTGTGGCTTCTACAGAATTATAGGCTTTATGATTTGGCCAAGGTTGTGGATTATCACTTGCAGCAATCGCTTGATTATCGAATTTTTTGTAATCTTCTAAGTAAGCCGTAGAATGACCTGTTAGATAAATAGTTCGTACTGCTTTTAATAGATAATCTGTGTCTGTTATGTATAATGCAGCAATAACTATAGCAAGTAATATGGCTATAAATTTTAAAGTCTTTTTTAGGAATTTCATATAGAGAGCTTGTTTATTTATTAGTTTTTCGATTGGCTATTTTTTCTTTATAAAACTGTTTATCTGCGATATAAAGTGTTTTATTAAAAGTAGCAATAATATTTTGTTCTGCATCTACAAGATCTATTGTTTTAGAAATATCGGTTTCGTTATTAGAGGCTACAATTTCTTTTATGGCCTCTATTTCTTCAATTTTAAAAACAAATTCGCCATAGATTATTGTTTTGCCTGGTTTTTTATAGCGTGCTTCTACGGCTTTATCCCAAACCACATAATCGTCGCCAAGTAACTGAATTAATTGTATCATATAAATTGGGTCTGTTGCAGATAGCATACTTCCACCGAAAATAGAGCCTGCGTAGTTGCGGTTTTTCCAGTTGGGTTTTATTCTAATTTTTACATAAAGCAAATCGTCACTGACTTCTATAAGTTTTGCAGTTGTACGTCTGTACATTGGTGACCAATTAAAACCATATTTATAAATAGTAGATGTTTTAAAAAAGCGTTTTAAGATTTCCGTACCTTTTTTATACATTAAAATAAAGATTGTTGTTTGTAGTCGCTTTCATGATTAAGCAGCCATTGTTTTCTATATAACCCACTTGCATAACCTGTTAAACTTCCGTCGCTACCAATAACTCTGTGGCAAGGCACAATAATCCAAAGTGGATTTTTACCGTTAGCACTAGCAGCAGCTCTGATGGCTTTTACGTCGCCTAATTGTTTAGATAATTGTAAATAGGAAATCGTTTTGCCAAAAGGTATAGTTTCTAACTGATGCCATACTTTTTTTTGAAAAATGGTACCATCAGGATTCAACTTTAGGTCAAAGGTTTTGCGTTCTTCGTTAAAATATTCTTTAAGCTGTATGACACAATCAAGTAAAACTTCAGGTATAGTGTCTGATATTTCTTTTTTGGTGTCTAATACTGAAACAGAGGTAATGCCATTGTCGTCGCCTACGATTTTGGCATGGCCTAGAGGTGTTTCAATATAGCAAATTTGCATTATTCTACAGGCTTATCGTTATCAATAATGCCTAAACGTTTTGCTCTAGTTTCCCAACTTCGTCTTGCTAATAATTGTAAGTCAGATACATTATCACTTTCGTCCATAATTTCAAGACCAAGTAATGTTTCAATAACATCTTCCATAGTAACTAAACCGCTTACTGTACCATATTCATCTACAACGAGAGCCAGGTGGTTACGGCTTTCAATAAGTTGTTCAAACAAGGTAGGTATTGATAAGTCTCTATTTACGATAATGATACTTCGCTTAATTTCTGATAATAATTTTGAACCATTGCCTAATGCCATTTCTTTAAAAACTTCGGCTTTTAAAACTAAACCAGTAATGTTATCTACATCATTAGTATAAACCGGAATTCTAGAAAAACGAATATTAGAATTGGCATTGAAAAATGCTTCAATGGTCATTTTTTCGTTTTCAGTTTTTACAACTGTTCGAGGCGTCATTACATCTTTAGCTCTAACTTCTTTAAAATTCAGTAAGTTTTTAATGACTTTACTTTCGTTTTCTTCAAAAACACCTTCTTCTTGTGCAATATCTGCCATAGCAACAAAGCCTTCTCTACTTAATACACTTCCATGACCTTTGCCACCTATTAATTTGGTAGTGAGTTGAAGTAACCACAAAATACCTGTCCATTTTAAAGGGAATATTAAAATATTTAGCGCTTTGGTAGTAAAGTTGGCTAACTTTTTCCAGTAGGTTGCACCAATAGTTTTTGGGATAATTTCTGAAGCCACCAAAATAAGAATTGTCATTATAGTTGATACTACACCAACCATAATATCTTCGGTAAACTCAAAACCTAAAAAGGATTGTTTAGTACTACCATAAATCTCAGCATAAGCCACTTTTGCTTGTACACCAACTAAAATAGCACCAACTGTGTGTGCAATGGTATTTAAAGTAAGGATTGCAATAAGAGGACGATCGACGTCTTTTTTTAATTCTTCTAATTCTATAGCATAGGCTTTGCCTTCTTTCTTTTTAAGATTAAGAAAAGTTGGTGTAATACTTAAGAGTACAGCTTCTAGAATAGAACATAGAAATGAAAAGAAGATGGAAATGACAGCGTAAAAAATGAGTAAGCCCATTAATATTTGGAAGTTTTAGATGTACAAAGTTACAAAATGAATACTAATTTAAAGCTAGCTAATTTTATAGTTATTACCAAGTTATATTTAATACATAATAAAGGCGCATTAATAAATTTTGTAAATTGAAGCATGAAAAATTTTATTTTAATAATCTGCTTGATAGGAATCTATGCCTTATCTGCTCAAAATAAAGGAAAAATTACCTACCGAATTGAAGCAATTAAAGATAGCATTGAGAAGCCTTTTGAAAATTTAGAAAACTCAGAAGCCAAAAATATGGCATTACAAATGTTTCAAGATTCTAAACCTGTAGAAGCTTATTTGGTCTTTAATGATAGTGTTTCTATTTATAATGTAGAGCCAAAAATTGATATTCCTGGATGGAATAATAGTAGTGATGGTCTTATCATCACAAAAAGCAAAATCAATATTTCATGGTCATTAGCAGGTGGTAGTTCAGTATATTTTAATGACCTGAGTCGTGATTTTACTATTACTCAAAATGAAATAATGGGTCCAACAGTAAGAGTGATTCAAAAGCCTAAAGAGTGGACAATTACCGAAGAATCTAAAGTTATTGATGGTTACACTTGTTATTTAGCCACCATTGATAAGCTTAATGATAAAAAAGTAAAAGCGTGGTATACAAAGGAAATACCAGTGACACATGGACCAAAAGGATTTAACGGTTTACCAGGTTTAATTTTAGAAATTGAAGATGTAATCTACTTATGGAAAGCCATTAAAATAGATTTTGAAAGCCCTGAAGCTAATGATATCGTAGAACCAGTTGAAGGCGATTTAATGACCAATGAAGAGTTTGTGCAGTTTTGCGGCAACCCATTTGGTAAGGATTAGAATATAAAAAAAAGTTTAACTAATCAATTTCACAACATCCTTAGCAAAATAAGAAGCAATTATATCTGCACCAGCACGCTTAATAGATGTTACTTGTTCCATCATTACAGCATCGTGGTTTAACCAACCTTTTTCTGCAGCTGCTTTTAGCATGGCATATTCGCCAGATACCTGATAAACAGAAATAGGGATGTCAAAAGTATTTTTAATATCTCGTACAATATCAAGGTAACATAAACCTGGTTTAACCATTACAATATCTGCACCTTCATTAATATCCATTTCGGTTTCTCTAAGCGCTTCTTCTCTGTTAGCAAAATCCATTTGATAAGTTTTTTTATCCTTTGGAATATCAACCACATCAACAGGTGCTGAATCTAGAGCATCTCTAAAAGGCCCATAAAAAGCAGAGGCATATTTAGCCGAATAACTCATAATACCAACATCGATGAGGTTAGATTGGTCTAAGGTTTCTCTTATACCAATAATTCTACCATCCATCATATCACTTGGTGCAACAAAATTGGCACCAGCTTCAGCGTGAGACAAACTCATTTCAGCTAAAGCTTCAACGGTTGCGTCGTTTATAATTTTTCCACCTTCCACAATACCATCGTGTCCGTAGGATGAATAAGGGTCTAAAGCCACATCAGTCATAACTAACATGTCTGGACAAACCTCTTTTACCGTTTTAATAGCACGTTGCATTAAACCATTCGGATTCCAAGCTTCAGTACCTTTATTATCTTTTAGTTTGTCATCTACTTTTACAAAAAGTAAAACCGATTTTAAACCTAAATTCCAAAGTGTTTTTACTTCGTCTTTTAATAAATCTAAACTAAAACGATAGTAATTTGGCATCGATGCAATTTCTTCTTTTACACCTTTTCCTTCTACCACAAAAAGTGGCACTAAAAAGTCGTTTGGTGTAATGTAAGTTTCTCTAACCAAACTTCTAATTGCTTCGTTAGTTCTTAGTCTTCGATTTCTTCTAATTGGAAACATGTTGGTGTCTATTTAAAGGCCTGTCAGGTTTTTGAAACCTGACAGGTTTTTACATTAATTATGATTAATTTTATCGTCTTCAAAGTTAATCAATAAAACCATTTTAGAGTGCTCAAATCCCTAGATGATTTAGAATTTATTTTTCCTTGGCGAAGCTACCAAGCCGAACTTTTAAAGCACTTTAATAGTCATATTGCAGATAACCATTTTCATGTTATTGCACCACCAGGTTCTGGGAAAACCATTTTAGGATTAGAAATTGTTAGAAAATTAGGGAAGAAAACCTTGGTTTTAGCACCAACGCTGACCATTAGAAACCAATGGGAAGACCGATTGCAAAACTTTTTTACCGAGAATTGTGATTTTGAAACCTTTTCATTCGATATTAAATCGCCACGCGATGTTACCTTTTCTACTTACCAATCTTTGCACGCTTTTTATAAAACGTTTGAAGACAAAAACGACTATTACCAATTCTTTACAAAGCAAAATATTGAAACTTTAGTTTTAGACGAAGCACATCATTTAAAAAATGCCTGGTGGAATTGCTTAATGGATTTAAAACGCAATTCTGAATTTTACATCGTTGCGCTCACAGCTACACCACCTTACGACAGCAGCAGAGCTGAGGTTTCTAAATATTTTGCACTTTGTGGCGAAGTAGATGATGAAATTGCAGTACCAGATTTGGTGCGTGAAAAGGATTTGAGTCCACATCAAGATTTTGTCTATTTCTCAAAACCTGAAGATTTAGAGATAAATTTTATTGTTGATTTCAGACGAAACATTTCAGATTTTAAAGATGAATTATTAAAAGACGAAACCTTTATAGATTTTTTAATTGACCATCGGTTTTACAAAAACCCAAATTGGCATTTAGATGAACTCTATGCGAATGCCGAATATTTTTCAGCCATTCTCATCTTTCTGAATGCTTGTGGATTTGAAATTGACCATCAAAAATTAGAGGTTTTAGGGTTCGATGAAAAAGAAATGATTCAATTTCCTGAACTCGATTTACATTGGTTAAGCATTTTATTTCAAAACCTATTAGTTTCCGATAGAGAACAATTAATTGAACAAGAAAAGTATGTTTCAACCTTAGAAAAACGATTACGAAAACTTCATGTTTTTGAGCGAAATTCAGTTGATTTTATTGGAGAACAACGACTATATAAATCCCTTTCGAACAGTCCGAGTAAGCTAAAAAGCATCGTAAGCATTGTAAATGCCGAACGTAAGAGTTTAAAACGCGATTTAAGATGCGTGATTCTTACGGATTATATTCGGAAGGAATTCTTAACGGTTAAAGACAATGAAATAGAGCATATTGATAAAATTGGCGTGCTTCCTATTTTTCAATACATAAGGCAGTATTGCGAAAAACCTGAAGATTTAGCAGTGCTTTCTGGTAGTATCGTTATCATTCATCACTCTATTTTAAGACATTTTAAGGCGATTGAAACTTTAGACCATTTTTCGTTTTCGCCATTACAAATAGACGAATCTTTTTTATTGGTAACTTCAAAAGGAAAGCCGGAAAATTCTATTGTAAGCATTATTACTCAACTTTTTGAAGCAGGCTATATTAGAGTTTTGGTTGGTACAAAATCCTTATTAGGCGAAGGTTGGGACGCACCATCCATTAACAGTTTAATTCTGGCCTCATTCATCGGTTCGTTTGTGTCGTCTAACCAAATGCGAGGTAGAGCGATTAGAAAAGATGCCGATTCGCCAAAAAAAACTGGAAACATTTGGCATTTGGCCTGTGTGGACCCTACCGTTTTAGATGGTGGTAAAGAAGTAGATACTTTAAAGCGACGCTTCGAAGCTTTTGTAGGTGTAACCAACAGTACCATTCCGTTTATTTCCAATGGTTTTGAGCGCTTAAATATTCCTGATGAGGTTTCTGTGGAATCTATTGATGCCTTAAATAAATCTACATTAGAAGTGGCGACCAAACGTATTCTAATTACCGAAAAATGGAATAATGCCATCGGAAAAGGCACTAAATTAACCAAAGAAGTTAAGATTATGCATCAAGGCCAACGTCCTTATAAACGCCAAAAGCAAATCTATTATTTTGATGTACTTCGGTTTTTTGTAGTCGAATTGTTAATTACAATTTCGCTTTTTTATGTGGAATTTATAGCAGGCAGTTTCAACCTTATTTTACAACGTGGTGTGCTTTATTTTGTCTATGCATTTATTGCTGCGTTTGTCGCCATGTTTGGTTATAAACTTTGGAAAGCCGTAAAACTCTACATTCGTCATGGTTATTTGTATAAGAAAATCGGGAAAATGGGATTAGCCATCTTAGATACTTTAGATGAATTAGGTTATATCACTTCTGGTAGAGCTAATATTAGCGTGAATTCTTATGTATTAGCAAAAGGCGATGTGGTTTGTAATTTGATTGGTGCCAATGCGTTAGAAAATTCATTATTCGCCAAAGCATTGAGTGAGCTTTTAGAGCCAATTGAATCGCCAAGATATTTAATTATAAAGACGAATTTTTTTAGAAAACAATTAGATGTTGAAAATTTCTACCCAGTTCCGGAATTATTTGGTGATAAAAAAGATAATGCTTTAGTGTTTCAAAAATATTGGAACCAATATTTAGGGCAAAGTAAATTGGTTTTTACACGAAGCGTTGAAGGCAGGAAACTACTTTTAAAAGCAAGATTGTTTCATGTATATAATGCTTTTAAGGAAGTGACTAAAGAAGTTATGGTTTGGAAGTGATGTAAAATAAAATTTCAGACCTGACAGGTTTCAAAAACCTGAAAGGTCTTGATGTAATTATTCCAAATTCCTGATAAATTTATCATTATTGATGTAAACATCATCTTCGCCTTGTTGGTCAAAAGGATTTTCTAAATGCGACTGAATATTATCTAAAGCCACCAAAATAACACTAAACATAATTGGTACAGCATATTGTAACCCGAAGTTATAACTCGTTACATTATGAGCAAAATGTGGACCGTAAATAACAGGTAAAACCACAATAAAAATGTCACTATAGGTGCGTAATGTTCTTGGTGTTCTGTATTGGTAGATGTGTTTTACACGCTCAAAAGAAATCATCATCTTACTTAAAAATTGATTAGACCTTGAAGCTTCGCCAGAAGGTAAGCCATGGGAACGCATGCTTTTTATGAACTTTGATAAATCTTGAAAACTATGATAGACGGCTTTTTCATTTTCCTCTAAGTCTTCAACTGAATTAGAAAACACATGTTTGCAAGACTTTAATAGGTTGCTGAGATGCACTTTCAATTCGTCTTTAAGCTCTTGAGGCGGATTTTCTAACCAATCGGAAACGGCAAAATAAAGTGCTCTTCCGTGTGCTTTAATAGAACCATATTCGTCTAAGGCAACTTCTCTACGTTTGTAAGCACCACCAATTGAAAACACAATAGGGAACACAATGGCTGTACCAATTAATGTTAATGGGAAATCTGCTTTAATATGAAAATGTAAACAAATAGCAGTTGAAGCAATTGCCAAACCAGTGATTACAAATGTTTTTATGTTAATAATTAGAAATACACGTTTAAATAATTTCCACATAATTTAATTTTTTATTGACTTAATCCTAAGTAATACCAACGATTATTTTCTGTTACAAAAGTCGATTTTTCATGAATAACATCCACTTTTCCGTTTTCAAAGAAATAAGCGTTAAAGGTAACAATTCCATTAACATCATTTTTAGTGCCTTCTGAAGTTTCTAGGATTTCGAGTCTAATCCATTGTACAGATTTTGCCCATTTCACAATTGCTTTTTTCTCTTTTATTGGTCGTGTAGATTGGTGATGAGTAGCCATTAAATAATCGCCATTGGCAAGGACAAAAGCGGAATATCTAGAACGCATGAGTTGTTCGGCTGTTTCTGTTTTTCCGTGGTTGAGATGGAAAACTTCACAGCAGTCTTGGTAGGTTTTGGTCGTTCCGCAGTAACAGTTCATTGTTTTTAATTTTGCTCAGACCTGTCAGGTTTTAAAAACCTGACAGGTCTATTTAAATCAAACCCAGTCCACTGGATTTTGCAATACTTTAATCAGTTTTTCTTCTTCGCTTCCAGCTTCAGGATGATGGTCGTAAACCCATTGTACATGTGGTGGTAAACTCATTAAAATACTTTCAATTCGCCCATTAGTTTTTAAACCAAATAACGTGCCTTTATCATGCACCAAATTGAATTCTACATAACGTCCTCTTCTTATTTCTTGCCAGTCGCGTTGCGCTTTTGTGTAGTTTAATTTTTTTCGTTTTTCAACAATCGGCACATAGGCTTCTAAGAAACTATCGCCAACTTCAGTGACAAAGTCGTACCAGTTTTGCATACTCATCTCATCTGTTGCTTTGCAATAATCAAAGAATAAACCTCCTAAACCACGCCCTTCATTTCGGTGTGCGTTATAAAAATACTCATCGCAACGGGCTTTGTATTTGGCATAAAACTCGGGATTATGCTTATCGCAAGCCGTTTTGCAGGTTTGATGGAAGTGTTTGGCATCGTCTTCAAACAGATAATAAGGTGTTAGGTCTTGTCCACCGCCAAACCATTGGTCTACAATATTGCCGTCTTTATCATACATTTCAAAATAGCGCCAATTTGCATGAACGGTTGGCACCATAGGGTTTGTAGGATGCAATACTAAACTTAGTCCGCAAGCAAAGAAATCGGCATCTTCTACACCAAAGTATTTTTGCATAGAGTCTGGTAATTTCCCATGAACACCAGAGATATTGACACCACCTTTTTCAAAAACGTTACCGTTTTCTATAACGCGTGTTCGTCCGCCACCACCTTCTGGGCGTTCCCAAATATCTTCTTGAAACGTGGCTTTGCCGTCTACGGCTTCAAGTTTAGAAGTGATAGTGTCTTGTAATTGGTGAATGTATTTGAAGAATTTGTCTTTGACCTTTAAATCTCCTGTCAGGTTTTCAAAACCTGACAGGTCTTTTTTAGCAGTATCTTGATGCATATAATTAAAGTTTTCTAAGTTTTCGAATAACGAAATTACATCGTCTTTTTTTGAATCGATTATACTTTCACTATTTATTAAAAAACTCTGAAATGATGAGAATTTATAACTGGAAAAATCCGCTGTTATTTTGTGATTTTCGGGATTTTTATGAACGTATATAATTAGGTTTTTAAGATATTCTTCGTCTTTAATCAGTTTTCTTTTAAAAGGACGTTCAAATAAAGTGCCAGTTCTAAAATTCTGTTTATTGAAAGCTTTGCTGTAAGCATTAAATAAATTTGAAAATGCTTGTGAGGCATCGTCATTTTTAATTTCAACTATAAAATGAAAGTGATTATTAAGTAAACAGTAACTTAGAATTGCAATAGAATCAGAAAGATGTTTTTTAACTAAAGTTAAAAAATATGACATATTATCGTCATCTTTAAAAATGTTGGTTCCATTAACTCCTCGGTTATAAATGTGAAAAACATGCCCTTTTTTTAATTTTTCCATAGTCAAATTCTACTTAATTATTATCATTTGGGTTAATACCTGTCAGGTTTTGGAAACCTTACAGGAATCAGAAACTAACTCGTACAACTCCATATCCAAAGGTGTTTCTCCAATTGGTGTAAACTCATTAATCAAGGTTTTTATCCACGTAAAATTATTTTTTAAAGCCACATTTACACTCGCTAAATTGTCTTTATGTGCGATTATTTGAAGTGTTTCTAAGCTTAAATTATTAAAAGCGTATTGAGACAAGTGTTTAATCGCTTTAGAAGTTAGGCCTTTCCCTTCAAATGTATAGCCAATACAATACGCAAATTCGCCTTGCTTGGTTTCCCAATTCAGTTCTTTGAGATAGATTAATCCAGCTAGTTCCCTAGTTTCAGAATGTTTTAATGTGAATAGAAATTCATCTTTGTTTTCAAAGGCTTTCACTTTTGACTCTACAAAATAATTAGATAAGGTCGGATTAAGATTTTGTTCTAAAGTTTTGGGGAAATAGCGTTTTAATCGGTCTTCATTGGCCACACAGAAATTACAAACTTTCCAAGCGTCTCCACTATGGATTGGATTAATTTCGAAACCGTTAAATAGTGCAATCATTATACGACTACTGTATTTTGACTTAAAGTTTTTTCCTGTTCAATTAATTTTACGGTATTAAGCGAAGATGCTGTTACACTCATTGGTAAAACGAGAATAACACCCACCACAGGAATTAATAAAAACAGCATAAAAACGATACCATTTCCTATGGCAATGCCTTTATGTCTTCCAACAAATTTTACGCTTTCTCTGTATTTATAATGACGTTCTAAAGTATAATCCATATTACCAAAACCTGCGTAATAAGCTTGTAACAGAAATAATAAAACGGTTGAAAATATATTAATAATCGGAATAAATTTTAATACCAATAATGGAATTGTAAACAATAGTTCTTTACCTAAATTTCTAATGTTTATTCTAATCCCTCTCCATAGTTGTTCTTGAAACGAGGTTTTTCTATGGTTATGACGTTCTATACCTGTGAGATGGGCTTCAATTTTTTCTGAAACCGGACTCATAAATGGCGCAGAAAATGCCATGATAATATGTTTGTATAAGATAAGCCCAATCGCGATAACAACAATTCCTCCAATAAAAGTAGAAATTGAAGCAAAGGTTTCACTTCCCCAATCCCAAGGCCAAATATTCGCAATAAAACGACCAATATTATCTGACAAACCGTAAGCGGATAATCCTATGATAAATGCTGTTACAACACTAATGATTATAGGAATAGCAAAATACTTCCAAAGTTTTAATTTTGAAATTAAAGCTAACGTACCTGTGTAAGCTTGGATACCTTTTAATATATTCTTTATCATATTATTGTTTTTGATGATGATTACTTAAAAGACGCAAAAAGAGGCTTCAAGTTACAATAATTGATGACTAAACTCGCTATGCTTTAAAGTTCACTTCAAAAGTTAGGAATATTTAAACACTTTTTAAAATGAGTAAGCCGTCCGAGTTTGTGTTCCTTCCCAATTGGGAATCCCGATAGCTATCGGTAAGGATGGGTTTTAGCTTTTATATTCTTTTACAGCATCAATAAATGCTTTTGCATTCTCTAAAGGAATATTTGGTAAAATACCATGACCTAAATTAACGATATATTTATCTTTTCCGAAATCATTAATCATCTGAGTAACCATCTTTTTGATTTCTGCAGGTGGCGAAAATAAACGTGTTGGGTCAAAATTACCTTGTAAGGTAATGTTTCCTCCTGTTAAGTATCTTGCGTTTTTAGCAGAACAGGTCCAATCGACTCCTAAAGCTGAAGCGCCAGATTTTGCCATTGTATCTAAGGCAAACCAACAGCCTTTTCCAAAGGCGATTACTGGTGCGTCGTCTTTTAAAGCATCAATGATTTGTTGAATATATTGCCAAGAAAATTCTTGATAATCTACAGGCGACAACATGCCTCCCCAAGAATCGAATACTTGAACGGCATTACAACCTGCTTTTACTTTTTCCTTTAAATAGGCAATGGTTGTATCTGTAATCTTCTGTAATAGCTGGTGCGCAGCAATTGGATTTGTAAAACAAAATTCTTTGGCTTTATCAAAGTTTTTAGAGCCTTGTCCTTGCACACAATAACATAAGATGGTCCATGGCGAACCAGCAAAACCAATTAACGGAATTTCATCGTTTAGTTTTTCTTTAGTCGCTTTTATAGCTTCGTAAACATAGTTTAGAGCCTCTTTGACATCAGGAACAATAACATTATTCACATCCTTTTGAGAGCGAATAGGATTTGGTAAATAAGGGCCAAAATTAGGTTTCATCTGTACCTCAATATTCATCGCTTGTGGAATCACTAAAATATCTGAAAACAAAATTGCAGCATCCATTCCGTAACGACGAATTGGTTGAACCGTTATTTCACTTGCTAATTCTGGTGTTTGGCAACGTGTAAAGAAATCATATTTCGCTTTGATTTCCATAAACTCTGGTAAATATCTACCTGCTTGGCGCATCATCCAAACTGGTGGGCGTTCTACGGTTTCGCCTTTTAATGCTCTAAGGAATAAATCGTTTTTTATCATGTTAGCCTTTGGCTTTTGGCTATTAGCTTTTGGCTTTTCGCCAGTTACTATTAGCTGTTTTTAATCTTGCTTATTAAACTATTTATCATTCTTGCCTCTTTATGAATAAGTTCAAAAATGACTTTTAAATTTTCTTCAGGAATAAACTCGAGTTCTTTAGAAATAATTAATTGTGTTTCAACTTCAAAAAGTGAACCCATTGCTATTTCAAGAAATCGTTTAAATTCTATATCACTATTTCTACTGCATCCTTCAGCAATATTGGATGGAATTGAAACGGCTGCTCTTGTAACTTGACTTCTTAAACCAAACTTTTCTTCTGACGGTAATTGCTGAGAAAGGACATAAACTTGTTTAACAATTGTAATTCCATTTTTCCAAATTTCAAGTATCCTAAAATTTCTCATATTTTCAACTTTTAACTTTTCACAACAGTGATGCTAACAGCTAACCGCTAAAAGCCAATAGCAATCACAAATAATACGCATTAACCAACTCCACAACACTCTCTACCAAAGGTACTTTAGCAACTCTTACATCTTCAAAATACTTTTTGGCTTCAGTTGCCGTCGTTTCTCCTATACAAAATGCAATACCTTTTGCTTTGTTTTGTTTTAAGAAACTTTGAACCGTAGATGGACTGTAAAACATTACACCATCTAAATCGCCTTCTACTTTTTCGGCATCAAACTTTGTCTCGTAGGCTTCTACTTCGTTGACTTTTATGTTGTTTTCTGATAAAATATCTGGAATAGTATCTAATCTTAAATTACTACAGAAATACGTTGCTTCTGCACCATCCATAAGTTCCACCATATGGTCGGCTAAAGCTTTTGCATTCTGTTCGTAATGCTTCACTTTTCCTATGCGTTTTTCAACAATACGCTTCGTTTTTCGACCTACACAATAAATATTTTTGAATTGTAATTCTGCGGCAGAAAAGTTAGTCAATAAGGCTTCAACAGCATTCTGACTGGTAATAATAACATTTTCAATTTCGTTACGAACGATGTTCTTAGATAATCGGTTAGGATTAATTTTTACAGAATCATTGCTTTGTGCAACCACGTCATCATGAAACTGAGCAACTTGGTCGTTGGTTAGTTTTTTTGTGGAATATATATTAGTGATTTTATCGCCTTGCGTTAATTCGTCAATTAAAACCTTACCACCTTTACCAATGATATAATCCGCACAAAATTCAGCAACTTCTTCATGTTTACCTAAAGGCACAACTTTAGTGACTTCAATCTTTTTGGTGCCATCTTTACTTAAAAGAATACCTTTAAAATTAACTTCTTCCTCTTTATTGATGTAACAAATTGCTCCAATTGGTGCAGTACAACCACCTTCTAAACGGTTTAGGAATTCGCGCTCAATTGAGGTACAGATTTGAGTGGTTTCGTCGTTGATTTCTGATAGGATAGTTCTTGTCTCCTCATCAGCTTCTAAAGCCGTAATCATAATAGTACCTTGTGCTGGTGCAGGAATCATCCAACCTAAATTAATAGAGTTTTCTGGTGTAATATTTAAACGACCTAAACCTGCACCTGCGAAAATAGCTCCATTCCAATCGTCGTTGGTTTCAAGTTTTTCTAATCTAGAATTGACATTACCGCGTAAACCAACTATTGTATGCGTTGGGTAACGGTTAAGCCATTGTGCGCGTCGTCTTAAACTTCCGGTTGCTATAACGGCATCTCTAGCAGATAAAAACTCTTCATTGTCTTTAAAAACCAAAGTGTCATTAATGTTTCCACGTTTTAAAACAGCAGCTTGTACAATGCCTTTAGGTAAAACTGTTGGCACATCTTTTAAGGAATGCACAGCAATATCAATATTACCATTTAGCATGGCTATATCTAGGGTTTTTGTAAAAATTCCTGTAATACCAAGTTCGTACAAGGGTTTGTCGAGAACTAAATCTCCTGTTGATTTTACGGGAACAAGTACGGTTTTATGACCTAAATGTTCAAGTTGAGATTGAACAGTTTTTGCTTGCCACATAGCGAGCTGGCTGTCGCGTGTGCCAATGCGAATTAATTTAGACATTATCGGTAGTTTCTAACTGAAATATTTTTTTGATAAGCTCAATGCTTTCATCTGAAGACGTACTATCTTCTCTTAAGTGGTGTGCAAACTGATTTGTGATTTTCTGAATTAAATTATTCGTAATTAATTCTGCCTGGTCTTCATTAAAATCAGACATTTTTTTACGTTGCGTATTGAATTCAGAATTTTTAAAATCTGTTAATTTATGTTTTATAGCCTGAATGGTTGGGACGAATTTTAGGGTGTCTAACCATGCATTAAATTCGGCTGTAATGTCTTCTATTATTGATTCAGCTGCAGGAATAAAGGCTTTGCGTTTTTCTAAGGTGTCATCCGTTATTTTCGCTAAATCATCTAAGTGTACTAAGGTAATATTAGAAAGGTCTCTAATATCTTCGTTCACATTTTTAGGAATTGATAAATCTAATACCAATAATGGCTTTTCAGTTGAGATTAAAGACTTATAAATCGTAGGGTTTTGTGCGCCTGTTGCAACAATAACAATATCTGAAGCATTAAGTTCTTGGCTTAAATCTTCGTAATCTTTTACCACAAGATTAAATTTGCCAGCAACTTCTTCAGCTTTTGTTTTTGTTCTGTTGATTAAGGTAATATGAGAATTCTTAGTATGTTTTACTAAATTTTCGCAGGTGTTTCTTCCAATTTTTCCAGTTCCGAAAAGTAGAATATTCTTTTCAGAGATGGTTTCTACGTTATTCATAATATATTGAACAGAGGCAAAAGAGACAGACGTTGCACCAGAAGATAATTCTGTTTCGTTTTTAATGCGCTTACTAGCTTGAATTACAGAATTCACTAAACGTTCTGTAAATGAATTTAACAATCCTACTTTTCTAGATGCTTTTGCACCGAATTTAAGTTGACTTATAATTTCAAAATCACCAAGAATCTGACTGTCTAAACCAGAACCCACACGAAACATGTGGTTAATGGCTTCTTTGTTTTTATGAACATATGCAACCTCTCTAAATTCTTCAACGGTTCCTTTTGTGTTATCACACAATAACTGAATCAGTTGAAAAGGGTGTTCTGCAAAACCATAAAGTTCAGTTCTGTTACATGTAGAAATAACTAATAGGCTATCTACACCATTTTGTTTTGCTTGAGACAAAACGTTTTGTTTTGCATCATCGCTTAAACTAAAATGACCACGTACGCGCGCATCAGCTTTTTTATAGCTGAGGCCTATAGCGTAAAAATATTTGCTTCTGTTTGGCATGTGTTGCTTTACTCGTTTACCTGACTTAGGAAAGTAACAGCGCAAATGTAATTTTGATATTTATAAAAAAACAACGCTAGAAGAACTTAAAGTATCGTTTCTGGTTTTTTAAGATAGTTTTTCACTAAAACATGATAATTATCATATTTTTGTAGTGTAATCAAGGGTTTTTAAAGCTTTTGTTTAGAACGAATCTAAATAAGATTGAAATGAATTTAGAAAAAATGGACTCGAAAAGTATCGCTAAAGGTACTTTTGATGAAACTCATATTGAAGATGGCTTTTTTATTATAACAAGTAAAAACGATAACGATACCGCTAAAGTTCTTGAACGTGAGATTGATAGCAGTTATATTCAATTTCATTTTTGCAATAAGGGATCCGCGGCATTTATGTTTAATCAAGGTAATTATACCCTGAATATAGATGAGGAAACCTCGTTATTGCTTTACAATCCACAAAGAGATTTACCTATACATTTAGAATTACGTCCACATTCCTGGTTGGTTTCTTTAGTAATATCTATTGAAAAGTTTCATGGCTTATTTTCTGACGATGCTAATTATGTAACCTTTTTAACTGAAGATAATAAGGATAAAAAATATTATAAGGACGGTAAAATATCGCCTTCAATGGCTGTAGTATTGAATCAGTTAATTAGTTTTAATCTTAACAATTCCATTAAGTCCTTATATTTTAAAGGTAAAGCTTATGAGTTATTAAGTTTGTTTTTTAACCGAAGTGAAGATGCTGATATTGAGCAATGTCCTTATTTAGTAGATGAGGTTAATGTAGCGAAATTAAAGAAGGCAAAAGATATCATTATTGCCAATATGGCTGAGCCACCAACTTTACAAGAATTAGCAGATGAAATAGAATTAAGCCTTAAAAAATTAAAAGAAGGTTTTAAACAGATTTATGGCGATTCGGTTTTTAGTTTTCTATTCGATTATAAAATGGAAGTGGCACGTAAACTTTTAGAATCTGGTGATTATAACGTTAACGAGGTTGGTCTAAAAGTTGGGTACAGTACAGGTAGCCACTTTATCGCTGCTTTTAAAAAGAAATTTGGTACTACGCCTAAGAAGTATATTACGGCTTCTAGTTAATAATTGTAATAACCATCCCGTCCACTTGGTGTAACTCGCTCTCTATCCTTGTAGATAGCTAAATTGATAATTTCTGTGTACTGCTCTTCTAGTTCTTTAGTTTTATCAACTATAGTTCCGTAGCTTTCTGATTTAGAATAATATTCTACAACCAATTGGGTTGGATCTTTAGGTTTAATAAAAGAGATGTAATGTAAGGCCTCAACCTTACCAGAATAGTCATCGTCCTTGTCTACTTTAAAGAAATACATCACAGCATTTTTATTGCCTTTATCGGTTACAAAACCGCGTTTAAAAAGGAACTGAATTGAATCTTGTTCTTTTTCATAATTAGCATTAGCTAATAACTTTGATTTAGCAAACTGCTGTTGGTCAATTTTAAATGATTTTAGCTTCTTTAATAGTTTAGCATCATCTAGTTCTTCTAACAGTAAATATTGGTTTTCTTCATCGTCTACTAATTTTTCCGTCAATTTTGCTGGTATGTCTTCTTTCGCCTTCGTTAATAATACATAATACTTTACTAGCGCATTTTTATCGTCGACGTTTAATAGTTTTTCAAAGAAATCTTGAGCTGAACGTTCCTTTCTATAAGGGAAAATAAGCCTTACATACGTTGATAATGTGTACGAGTAAGAGTTGTAACCATAGCCAGTATTTCCGAGATTACGTTTCACTTCAATTTTTCCATCATTGATGAGTTGACTTTTATACTTTTTATAAGATTTTCTCTTAATTAAACCACTATCTGCAGCTCTTACCAATAAATTATAGAGTGGCTGTTTGTATTCTGAAATGGTTGTATATTCTAATATTTTTGGAAATAAAGTCGCTTTTAAAGCTAAAGAATCTTTGCCGTAGTAATTATAAAACATGCTGCTTACATTGCCTAAAGGTAAATCGCGTTCCATCAATTCTAATGCTATTTCATAATTCTCCTCTTCATTAGAATTAAACAATCCATTTAAAATCGCCGTTTGTGTTTGTGTATCAGAATAACTATCATGATACAGCTGCTTAATAAAAGGCAAATTGTTTTTTAAATCTATTTCTATTAGTTTTCCTACTAAATGAGATTTAATGTCTAATCGTTCTTTTTCGAATTCAAAATCTTTTAAAACAGAAACAATCTCTTTGCTGTTATGCTTTTTAAATTTAATTAAACCATAGGATTCTAAGATTATACTATCCTTGGCTCTAAGCGCTTCAAAAAACTGTTGAGTCTTATCTTCTAGAACGCTTTTACCCATAAGTGTATCAATAGGTGTAAAGGAATCGTAAAATTCTGTAACAAATTTTGAAGGTCCACTTATAGAATCTACCAACGTTTTTAATTCAAAAAGTACGCCTTTTTTCAATATGTTTTTAACTAAAACTTGTTTCGCACTTGCAGAATCTGTGTAGCTAAAGCGATTGGTGTAGATAGAGTCTTTTTTAGATGATGAACGGTTAGAAATTTTGAATTTTTTACTGTCATTATAGTAATATGAGCTGTAATTCACTTGCTTTTCTAAGCTAGACCAAAGACTATCTATGTTATGATACATTTGCAAATCGTGAAACTTAGTTCTAGAAATTGAAATTTGCTCATTAGCATTTGTAGAATATGTTGTTTCATTTACTTTCTGCTCGTAATCTTTATCTTTTTTTCCACTGTTATAGCCATATCCATAACCATAAGGATTTGGTCCTGGTGCTTTTGAGTTTGTATTAACTGAAAAGTGTAACGTAGTATCTATAACTTTTTTAAATTCTGGATATTCGGTTTTATTGAATTTAAATGATTTAAAAAACGCAGATTTATCAGCTTCATCTGTACCAACATAACCAAGTAAATAATAGCTTCCGTCTTTTACAATTGTTTTTAAATGTAGTCTTTTATTAGACGTAGAATCTAAAAGGGCTTTAGACTCATATGTTTTATAATCACCAGCTTTAAAACCACCTTTTTCTTCTTTTAGTTTGTAGTTTTTATATAATGCATGATGAAAATATTTCGCCTCAAAACTATCCTCTTCAATGTAAGACATATCGTTAAGTGCTGCTTCTTCAACAAAATAATAAGCATCGTTTTTATGACCCTCAATAAGTTTTTTACCAAAATTATTTATGTTGCTAGAAACATAGTATTCAGGAAAATTGACTTGAAACTTTTTATTTGGTGAAACAAATAATTGAGTGTCGTTTGAAGGTGTTTTTAGTGATATTGAATCAAATATTTTGCTTTGGTGTTTTAGAACAAAATCACTTCTACCAGCAAATTTTATAATAATAATTTCTAATGGCGTTTGATAAATATGGTATTTCTGAAACTCGCCTTTCTTTGTTTTGTTAACAATACTAATTCCTGGATATGGACTTGTTAGTTCTTCCTTTTTTATAATATCTCCTGGAATATCTTCATAGAGCAAATGATCTATTTCTTTAAGTGTAATATTTTCTTTTTCGTTTGGTAAATATGTAAAGCGACTAATTCTATTCATGGTGAGATAAGCTCCATTAGTCATATCTGGATCTAAGTAATATTTTTGCCCACCATACGAGAATTCACGCAATTCATCATAAGTATTTATACTAAGAAAATTATCTGGTGTACTATGGTTTTTAAGAACAGGTGCAATAAATAAACTATCTAATTTCGTTTTTTCGGTTTTACTATAATCCGTTTGGTCTGATGTTAAGGATGTTACTGTGTAACCTCTTTCTCTTAACATATTAATCATGCCTTGTTTACCTGGTAAATGTGCTGCACCAACACCTGCAAACACAGATTTAGTTGGCATTAGGTCTATTAGAGATACAACCATATTCTTATTACGAATATATAGCATGTTTTCTCTATAGAATTCTGTATTTACACCAGCACCAATAGAATCTAATAGATCTAAGTTTCTATCGCGATACAAATTTTCTTGAATTAAATATGGGTTTTCCTTAGCATACAGTTTTTGAACCCAGGGATCTAACTCTTTTTTATTGGCATTATAAGCTGCTTTAGTAGTTAAATAGCGAGACTCTGCTAAATCTTCTAAAGCATAAATATCTTTATTATTTTTCTTACCAGCTTGAAAGATAAACATGTCTAAATATGTTTCTTCTTCAAAATTATCTGAAGCATAGCTTTTTCTATATAAATAGGCATTAACTGCATTATTGTCCATTCTTACAGATCCTCTAATAGCCATTTCTTCAGGATGTGTAAGCTTAAATAAGTTGGTGTAAAACTCATTACTATTATTGTTATATGCAGACATTTGATCTAACATCATATCATAGTTAAAACCTGGCCAAGTTGTTGGGTCAGATTCTAAAGCAATACATTCACTTTCATTAAGCGCTTTATAAAAAACGTCATCTAAACGGAATGCTACTTTTTTACTCACGTGCATAGTACCATATAAATAAGATGGTTTTTCTAATCCGTTACCAGTGATTTTCCAGAGTAAGCTTTGATATTGTTGTTGAGAGAAAGCGATTGTTGTAAAAAATGTAAGAAATATAAATAGGATTTTTTTCATAATATGTTTTGGTCGAGTCTTGTAAAGATATTTAAATCCTTTAAATAGCCATATATAATTAATAAAACTCGTTAAAAAGAAATAAATATAGATGTGAATTATGAATAGTTTAACTACAAAAGCCATAAAATATTTTGTGATATCACTATTAATAAAAGCAATACTATTCTTCTTATACTATTGTAATTAGTGTTGTATTTTTGTGTTAGAAAAAAAAACGCATGTCAAAAGGAATTTTATTAGTCAATTTGGGCTCTCCAGACAGTCCAAATCCAAAGGATGTAAAAAAGTATCTCGGAGAATTTTTAATGGACGAACGTGTTATTGATTTACCATTATTAGCGCGCACGTTATTGGTTAAGGGTATAATTTTAAATACTAGGCCTAAGGCTTCAGCTGCTGCTTATAAGAAAATTTGGTGGGAAGAAGGTTCGCCTTTAATTGTTCTATCAGAACGACTTCAAGAGAAACTTCAAAAGAAAGTGGATTATCCTGTTGCGCTAGCTATGCGTTATGGAAGTATGACCATAAAAAAAGGATTACAAGAGTTGGTAGATAAGGGCTGTACAGAAATAAAAACCGTTCCTTTGTATCCTCAATTTGCCATGGCAACGACAGAAACTATTGATGTTAAAGTAGATGAGTTGGTTTCTGAATTTTTTCCTGAGGTAAAAATCACAAGAACACCTGCATTTTATCATCGTCAAGACTATATAAACGTACTCTCTAAAAGTATAGGAGAAGTTTTAAATGATTTAGATTATGAGCATATTCTTTTTAGCTATCATGGCGTGCCAGAACGACATATTAGAAAAAGTGATATTACCAATGGCAATTGCAAAATGAATGGAAAATGTTGCTTTAAAAAAGGCAGTAAGCAGCATGAGTTTTGTTACCGTCATCAATGTGAAATTACAACCGTAAATGTCGCTAAAAAATTAGGCTTAAAAAATGGAACGTATTCTACAACCTTTCAATCAAGACTTGGGTTTGACCCTTGGTTAAAACCATATACAGATCGAACCATTGAAAGAATGGGTAAGGAAGGTATTAAAAAAATGGCTATTGTAACACCTGCTTTTGTGAGCGATTGTTTAGAAACTTTAGAAGAAATTGCTATGGAAGGAGAAGAAATTTTTCACGAAATGGGAGGTGAAGAATTCACTGTTATTCCGTGTCTTAATGAGCGCGACGATTTTACCGAAGTACTTGCAAATATTGCTAACGAATGGGTAAATGCTGAAAATATAGCCATATAATGGCAAAAGTATCGTCACAAGATTTAGGGACTGAACGTATTGGTAAATTGCTAATAAAGCAAGCTGTGCCTGCAGCTATTGGTATATTGGTAATGTCGCTAAATATCTTAGTAGACACTATTTTTGTTGGCAATTGGATTGGTTCTACTGCTATTGCAGCGATTAATGTTGTACTACCTGTTTCTTTTTTTATTGCGGCATTGGGCATGGCCATTGGTGTTGGAGGTTCTTCAATAATCTCGCGAGCTTTAGGTGGAGATAACAAACCAAAAGCCTTAAAGACTTTTGGTAATCAGTTGTCTCTTACCTTTTTGTTTACAATTACATTTGCTGTATTTGGTTTGTATTTTGTAGATACGCTAATACCTGCTTTTGGAGGAAAAGGAAATATTTTTGAGCCTGCAAAAATATATTACGAAATTATACTTTACGGTGTTCCTATTTTGGGCTTTGTAATGTTGGGTAATAATGTAATAAGAGCAGAAGGTAAACCAAAATTTGCCATGTATGCTATGCTAATTCCATCCGTTGGTAACTTAGTTTTAGATTATGTTTTTATTAATGTTTTAGATTACGGAATGGCTGGAGCAGCATGGGCAACTACTGGTTCTTATATTGTTGCGTTCTTATTTATATTCTGGTATTTTTTATCTAAAAATTCTGAATTAAAAATTAACCTTTCGCATTTTGGTTTTAATAAAGCTATAGTGTCAGAAATAAGCTCTTTAGGATTTGTTACTTTAGCCAGACAAGCCGTTGTAAGTGTAACGTTTTTATTAGTCAATAATGCGCTTTACGATTTTGGTGGAGAAACTTCGGTAACTACATATGCTATTATTGGTAGGTTAAGCATGTTTGCGTTATTTCCTGTTTTTGGCATAACACAGGGCTTCATACCAATTGCAGGTTATAATTTTGGAGCGGAAAAATACGATAGGGTAAAAGAAGTCATTTTTACAGCTATAAAATATGCTACAATTTTAGGCACTATTGTTTTTATAGCACTTATGTTTTTTCCGGAAGTAATAACCAAATGGTTTACAACAGATGCAGATGTTATAAGAGAAACACCAAGTAATATGAGATGGACGTTTGCTGCTGTGCCAATTTTAGCACTACAGCTTATTGGAGCAGCGTATTTTCAGGCTGTAGGTAAAGCATTACCAGCCTTGTTATTGACCTTAACAAGACAAGCCATTTTCTTTATTCCGTTAATGTATATTTTGCCGTTATATTTGGGAGAATTTGGTATATGGTTATCATTTCCTATTGCAGATTTCCTTTCTACTTTAGTAACGGCTTATTTTTTATATCGTGAAGTGAATTTAAATCTCAATCCAAAAACAACAGCGTAACATTTTTAATCTGTAATTTTACATAATTGTATAATTTTTCAACTTACCGTTTTATCTCATGGAATATTACAACTACATAAAATCGTTGCATCTCATCTTTGTAATAACATGGTTTGCTGGCTTGTTTTATATTCCTAGATTGTTTGTATATCAAATTGAAGCTTTTCATAAGCCATCACCAGAAAAGGAAATCTTAGGTAAGCAACTAAAATTAATGTCAAAACGGTTATGGTTTATAATTACATGGCCCTCTTCAATTTTAGCAACGCTATTTGCGGTTTGGTTAATGATATTAATGCCAAGTTGGTTTCAGCAAAGTTGGATGCATGTTAAATTACTATTTGTGTTTTTGTTATTTATTTATCATTTTAAAACTCATCAGTATTATAAGCAACTTCAAAATGATGAGGTTTTAGTAACCTCAAGTTATATGCGTATTTGGAATGAAGGTGCAACATTTATCTTATTTGCCGTTGTGTTCCTTGTAATCCTAAAAAGCTCAATCAATTGGATTTTTGGAATTATTGGTTTAGTAGTTTTAGGTGTTTTAATTATGTTAGGCTTTAAGCTTTATAAAAACATAAGGGCTAAAAACCCTGAAGCATAAAAGTTTGTTTTAAAAATTAAAGTATTCATAAATTGAGGTTATCGCTTCAATAGTTTGGATTGATTATTGTTATATTTAAAACTTATAATTCAGTATAAAATTTAGCGTTCAAGATAATTTAAATGAATAAAAAACGTCTGTCCTTAAGAGCTCGTATCATTATAAATATGGTGCTTTTAGTATTGGTAGCTTCGGTTTTAATAGCCGCAGTAACCATTTATCAATATCGTGAAGAGGCAAAGGATTATCATAAAGAACGTTTAGAGCGCAAAGAAAAGGCGATTAGGCAAAGTATTGACTTTGTAATAAGAGAGACGACTTACCCAAAGACTACAGATAAAATTCCACTTATATTTAAAGATGAAATATTTGATATAGATGCTATTCATAATCTACAGATCAATCTTTACGATTTAAATGGTAGACTACTAAAGAGCTCAAAACGAACCATATTACGAGATTCTACTGAGGCATTTTTAGATCCTATAATTTTAAAAACTTTAGCGAACACTGTAGACCATCGTTATGTTGTAAAAAACAAGGAAGCTGGTCAAACATTTCAATCATCTTATACATATATAACAGACGAAAAATTTAAAACATTAGCCATTTTAAATTTACCTTATTTAGAAAATGATGATTTTTTAAATAAGGAACTAAAGGAGTTTTTAATGCGATTGGCTTATGCCTATTTGGTTTTAATATTTGTAGCTATAGTATTTGCTTATTTTATATCTAAGTTCATTACAAAATCACTGAGAACAATTAGTGATAAAATGAATGAAACACGATTAGAAAAGCGAAATAAAAAAATTCAAATAGAATCTACAAGTGAAGAGATTGAAGCGCTAGTAAATGCATACAATAGTATGATAGATGAACTCGAAGCAAGTGCAGTGGTTTTAGCAACAAATGAAAGAGAACAAGCTTGGCGAGAAATGGCAAAACAAGTAGCCCATGAGATTAAAAACCCGTTAACTCCTATGCGGTTAACGGTACAGAGTTTTCAGAGAAAATTTGATCCACAAGATGAAAACATACATCAAAAAGTCAATGAATATAGTAATACTTTAATTGAGCAAATAGACACCATGAGCTCTATTGCATCTGCATTCTCTAATTTTGCTAAAATGCCAGCACAGAAGAGCGAAAACTTAAACGTTGTAAATATTGTAAAGTTAGCACTCGATATTTTTAATGAGCATTACATTGAGTTTTATCCAGAAACCGAAGAAATAATTGCAAAATTTGATAGAACGCAACTTATAAGAGTGGTCACAAATTTGGTTAAAAACGGTATTCAGGCTATTCCTGAAGATTTTGAGAACCCTAAAATAAAGGTAAGTGTTGTTAATGAAGGCGATAATGTTAGTATTATTATAGAAGACAATGGTTCTGGTATCGCAGAAGATACTAAAGCTAAAATTTTTGAACCTAAATTTACAACCAAATCTAGCGGAATGGGCTTAGGCTTAGCTATGGTAAAAAACATTGTAGAAACTTATAACGGAAGTATTACCTTTACATCTCAATTAGAAAAAGGGACAACATTTAAGGTTACTTTTCCTAAAGAATAATAAACTTAATATATATGGCTTACAACAACATTATATCTAACTACTCAAATGGTATTACTACCATAACAATTAATAGACCTAAAAAGTTAAATGCCTTAAATAAAGATACTATACAAGAATTACATGATGCATTTGACGATGCAGAAAACCATAAGGAAACAAAGGTTGTAGTTATCACAGGTAGTGGAGAAAAAGCTTTTGTTGCAGGTGCAGATATTAGTGAATTTGCAGATTTTAGTATAAAAGAAGGAGGTAAGTTGGCAGCTCAAGGCCAAGCACTACTTTTTGATTTTGTAGAAAACTTAAGTAAACCAGTAATAGCAGCAGTAAACGGTTTTGCGTTAGGTGGAGGATTAGAATTGGCAATGGCTTGTCACTTTAGAATCGCAAGTACAAATGCAAAAATGGGGTTACCTGAAACTTCATTAGGCGTAATTCCTGGTTATGGAGGAACACAACGTTTGCCGCAACTAGTTGGTAAAGGTAGAGCAATGGAGATGATAATGACCGCAGGTATGATTGATGCAAATCAAGCATTAAACTATGGTTTAATAAATCACGTCGTAGCACAAGAAGAATTATTACCGTTTGCAGAGAAAATTGGAAGCAAGATTATACGAAACTCATCTGTAGCCATAAGTAAAGCTATAAAAGCTATTAATGCAAATTATAAGGACGGAAAGGATGGATACGAGACCGAAATTAAGCAATTTGGAAAATGCTTTGGCACTAATGATTTTGTAGAAGGTACAACCGCATTTTTAGAAAAACGAAAGGCCAATTTTCCTGGTAACTAAGTGTGTCTAGTTCTTTAACTTTTATTTAAAATGTTGAAGTTCAACAAAGTTAGCAATGTATAGAAGTAACGAAATTTTCTAATTAGAATAAATAAAATGTTTTAAACAAAAAAAAGTGGGTTCTCTACTACCCACTTTTTTAACTAAATAAATAAACTAATAATATATAAACAACAATTTATATTCTAAAATTTTTGACGAACACTCTGTCGTTAGACTTGATGATGGTTGTGTAATCTCCATCAAGAGTTTCATCTAATTTGTACACACGGTTTAAAATCTTTTCTCCTTCAACTATTTCTGAATGGATTAATTCTCCTTCAAAATAAAGCTCAATTTCCATGTTTTCTGCATCTAAAGCTAATTTAGAAATTAATATTCTAGAGTCTTCTGTTCTTACTACTGGAGTATGAATCATTTTTTTGTCAGAATCTATAACAGAAACCACATTGTTTTTTACTTCAATAGTGTTAAGTTCAATTTTAAAATCTTTGGTAACTTCTACATTATACGTTCCGTTTTTTAACTGTGTAAAATCAAAAAGTGTAATTAGGTTACCGCTATAATTAATTTCTCCACTGTAGATAACTTCACCAGAAGTATCTGATACAGAAATGTAATTTCCTTTTTCAACGTGGTTGTAAGAAGACTTAACTTCCGCAACTTCGTTTGCGTAGCTTGTATATGTTCCTAACACTACAGCTGCTACTAATAATTTTTTAAATACGTTTTTCATAATAAAATTGTATTACGTTATTACTGATACAAATATATATTGAATTGTAAGTATAGAAAACATCATAATTGCCTGATTTGTGTGTTATTTTAACCGAATAGCCTATTGTCTTAATAGTGTTTGTTAAAATAGTATAGATTTATGATAATTTGCCATAGATTCAATTTTTACCTCAATTTTAGAGCAATTAAGAAGTACCCAATAATTAAGCTAAAAATTACCATCTACATATAATTATATGGTGTAGTTGATATTGACTTAATGGATGGAAGGACTTTAATTATTAATAGGTATCGGTATAATAAGATGAAATCTGTTTTTTTGCTGTAATTATCGTGGGTTTTATATCTGAACAGGATTTAATGTTTAAGCTGCAAGGCAAAAAAAAAAGGTAAGCTGTACAGCTTACCTTTTTTCTAGTTTAAATTAATAGGACATCAATTTAGATTTTGAAATTTTTTACAAACACTCTATCATTAGTTTTAATAATAGTTGTGTAGTTGCCTTTAAGAGTTTCATCTAATTTAAAAACGCGATTAAGGATTGTAGATCCAGCTAGAGTTTCAGTATGGATAAGATTACCTTTATAGTAAATCTCTATTTCCATGTCTTCACCATTTAGTGCTAATTTAGAAATAATTAGTTTAGAGCTTTCGTTTCTAACAACTGGTTTGTAAATAACCATTTTGTTTGTTTCTAAAATAGATACTATAGTATCGTTAACTTCTATTGTACTTATTTCTATTTTATATCCATTAGTGACTTCTACATCATATTTACCATTTTTTAATTGAGTAAAATCGTAAAGTGTAATGAGGTTTCCGCTATAGTTAATTTCTCCACTATAGATGATTTCTCCAAAAGCATCTGAAACAGAAATATGGTTTCCTTTCTTTACGTAGTTAATAGTAGTGTTAACTTCTACAACTTCGTTTGCGTAGCTTGTACATGTTCCTAACACTACAGCTAATACTAATAATTTTTTAAATACTTTTCTCATAATAAATTGTATTAAGTGATTACTGATACAAATGTATAGCGCATTTACTATCTAGAAAACATCAATTTTGGCATGTTTATATGTAAAATTAACCGGTTTACTCAAAAGGTGTTTTTGGTGGGTTAAAATAGAATAGTTTTGAGTTAATTTTAGTGATGTGAGATATTCGGTTGTAATTATAGATTTTGATCTAAGACTTAGATATAAATTTTGTTTTGTACTTACTAGAAGAAAAGTTCTTTGGTTTAATTTATAGCTAAGTATCTTACACCAAATTAGGAGATATAATCATAAAGTTAAGTTGCTTTGAAGATGATTCAGGAAAGTATAGCAAATAAAAAAGTGGGCTCTTGGCCCACTTTTCAACTAATAAAACTAATGTATAAACAATAATCTATAATTTGAAATCTTCAACATACACGCGCCCATTTGCTTTAATGATTGCAGTGTATTCTCCTTTTCTTGTATTATCTAATTGGTAAACTCGGTTTATTATATCTTCTCCTTTTACGGTTTCAGTATAGATTAAGTCATTTCCAAAATATAACTCTATTTCCATATGATCTGTGTCAATTGCCAATTTAGATACAATAACTTTAGAATCTTCTGATCTAAAAACTGGTTTGTAAATTGTAGAATTTGAGCTTTCTAAAAAAGTAACAACGTTGTTAAGAACTTGTATTTTGTTTATTTTAATTTCAAAATCCTTATTTACTTCTATTGTATAAACGCCATCTTTTAATTGAGAAAAATCATATAGATTTTGAATGTTTCCTGAATAGTTAATGCGACCGTTGTATACAACTTCTCCCGAAGCATCAGTAACAGAAATTAAATCGCCTTCATTTACACTGTTAAATGTACGTGAAACTTCTACTGTCGCATTTGCGTAGCTTGTGCATGTTCCTAACATCACTGCTAATACTAAAATGTTTTTAAATAATGTTTTCATAATATCTTGTTTTTAAGTTAAAACTGAATTTAAAACTTGTCTATTTTTTTTAGTGACAATTTTATTATCTATCAGATCAATTAAATCAACACTGCAAATTTATGGCAGCATTTCATTCTGGAAAACATCAATTTTGGCAAATTTATATACAAAATTAACCTTTTGAGGGTGTTAAATAAATATTAAGGTTAATTTTGTGTATGTTTTTGGTAATTCTACATAGAAAGTAATAATAATATACCTTAAATTTGTATTAATTGAGATGTTATGAAAGCAAGAAAACCTACTTTAGAAAAAATTAGCCCTGAATTTGGTAGCTCCTTAAAAGTAAGGAGGCATAAAATGGATGTTTATAAAGGTGAAAATAAGCCGTTTTGGCATTTTCATCCAGAGATTGAACTGGTATACGTTAACAAAGGTCAAGGGAAACGCCATATTGGCAACCATTTATCTTACTTTAATAATAGCCAGTTATTATTAATTGGACCTAATTTACCGCATAATGGTTTTACAGATCGTTTAACTATAAATGGTTCTGAAACCTTAGTACAGTTTAAACCAGAATTTTTAGGAGATCATTTTTTTGATATTCCAGAGATGGAAAAAATCAACCTTTTGTTTGAGCGTTCTAAAAAAGGAATTCTGTTTGGTGTAAAAACAAAGCAGAAGCTTGGTTCTAAAATAGAAAAGCTTAATGAGAAGGAAGGATTTAAAAAAATATTAATTTTATTAGAAGTATTACACGGTTTAGCAAAGTCTGAAGATTATACCCTATTAAATGTAGATGGTTTTGCATTTGAAACAGAACCACAAGATAGTGCTAAGATTGATATTGTTTTTAAGCATGTTAACCAAAACTTTAAAGAACATATTAGTTTAGATGAAATAGCAGAAAAGGTAAGTATGACGGTTCCTGCATTTTGTCGCTACTTTAAAAAAGTAACAGGAAAAACATTTACTAAGCTCGTAAACGAATATAGAGTAGTACATGCTACTAAGTTACTTTCTGAGAGCCAAATGAGTATTGCTGATGTAAGTTATGAGTGTGGCTTTAATAATTTTTCACACTTTAATAAACTATTTAAGGAGTTTACTGGTAAAAGTGCCTCTAAATATCGAGGGGAATTAAAAATGATGATGGTTTAATACAATACGTTATACTTATGGAAGATAAAATAGATATCACAATTGCGTATTATACAAAGAAAGGGCAAGATATTTTAGATGCTGTAAATACTAATAAAACTTTAACTGCAGACCAGATTATTCATTATGGTGAAGAAATGGCAGCAATAGAGTATAAGTTAACAGCTTTAGAAGTTGCCAAAGAGAACTAAGTCATTTACTTCTCACCTTCCCATTCTGCGTAAAACTGTTTTAAAAACCCTTCCATATACTTATGGCGTTCTAAGGCAATACGTTTCCCAGTTTTAGTATTCATTTTATCTTTTAATAACAATAATTTTTCATAAAAATGATTAATTGTTGGCGCATTAGAAGATTTGTATTCAGCCTTAGTCATGTTAAGATTAGGTGTTACTTCTGGATCATAAAGCGCTCTATCTTTAAAACCTCCATAATTAAAACAACGTGCTATACCTATAGCTCCTATAGCATCTAAGCGATCTGCATCTTGCACAACTTCCATTTCTTTAGATGTAAAGGCTGTCGTTAGATCAAAAGTATTTTTAAAAGACATGTTATCAATGATCTGAGTAACATGTTCAATAATTTCACTGTCTACATTATGTTTTAAAAGAAAAGTACTTGCAATCTTTGATCCCAAAGTTTCATCACCTTTATGAAATTTAGAATCTGCAATATCATGAAGTAAAGCTGCTAATGAAACAATGGTAATATCTACCTTTTCTTGTTTAGCAATTAATAAACTGTTTTTATATACACGCTCAATATGAAACCAATCATGGCCACCTTCAGCATTTTTTAATTCATTTTTTACAAAGTTAATTGTAGCGTCAATTAATTGAGCATCAGAAATTGTCATTATAATAATTTATGCAGGATCTACCCATTTAAACTGAAATGAATTTTCCGGTATTTTGATACGTTCAGATAAGCGATACATTCTAGGAGGTAATTTCATTAAATAATCTCTAGCTTTTTCTGCCTCTTCATTTAAGCCAATCATGTTACCAATATCCCAACGATCTATAAGCTTTTGTAAAATATCTACATAATCATTAGAGGTATAAACACCAATACGCTGTGCAGTATTAGAAAATTCTTCAAAAGCAGCTCCTATACTTTCGCCAGATTCTCTTAAAAAGTGAGCAGGCATTGCTATTTTGCGCTTCATCATATCATGAAAAGCCATCATCATTTGATTAGGGTCTACAGCAAAAATACGTTCTACAAACTCAGAATAAGCATGGTGGTGACGCATCTCATCGCCAGAAATAATCTTACACATTTTGGCCAGTTGTTTGTTGCCTTTTTGTTTTGCAATCTTAGCTACACGATTATGAGATATGTACGTTGCTAATTCTTGAAAACTAGTGTAAACAAAGTTTTTATAAGGATCTCTACCTGTACCAATATCAAAACCATCGTTAATCAAATACTGAGTTGTTTTTTCTATCTCGCGCATGTTTACACGCCCAGATAAGTATAGGTATTTATTTAAAACATCGCCATGTCTGTTTTCTTCACCTGTCCAGTGTCTTAGCCATGTAGACCAACCGTTGCGTTCTACTTGGTCCACACCTTCTACATCCATTAACCAAGACTCGTAGCTAGGTAGTGCTTCTTCAGTAATCATATCACCAACTAAAACTACCCAAAAATCATAGTCTAATTCTTTAGAAAGTTCTCTAATTTCCCTTACCTCTTCAAAAAAGGTTTCTTTTTTAGAATCTGGTAAAAAATCTGTTGGTTGCCAGATCTTTTCAACAGGTATTAAGTATTTTTCAATAAGAAACTGAACATCTTTTTCAAGATGCTGCATTACTTCTAATCGTATATTTTTTAAAGACATTTATGCGGTTATTTATGATGGTTAACGCTCTATTGCTTCTACAATTGTTTGTTCAAGTTGCTGAATTAATTCAGCCTTATCAGTAAAGTTAACGATTTCTAAGGGCTTATGCACTGTAAATTTAATATGATTTCCTATTCCCATGGGAAATTGACCATATCTCAGCATTTTCCAAGAATTATTCACTGTGATTGGCACAATTAGAGCTGATGGAACTTTTTTCATTAGTAGTTCTAGGCCTTTTGTTTTAAAAGGTCTTGGTGTTCCATCTTTACTTCTAGTGCCTTCTGGGAAAATGACAGCGGCACGTTTTGTATTTTCAATATATTCGCCAAACTTCATCATTGCTGGCAGAGCTTGTCGTGGATTTTTTCTATCTATTAATACAGATCCACCATGCTGTAAATTGTAAGATATGCTTGGTATCCCTTTTCCTAATTCTTTCTTTGATACAAACTTGACATGGTGTTTACGCAAATACCACATTATTGGCGAAATATCATACATGCTTTGATGGTTGGCCACAATAATTATTGGTCTATCTGTGCTAATATCGTATGGATTTTTGAACGTAATTCTTGTACCTAATAGATTAAGGCATCGCATTATAGCAAATTGTAAGGCATCAACAGTGAGTTTTAGACCTTTGTAGCCAAAGACTCTGTGAGAAAACCATTGTATACCATGAAATATAACCAAGGTTAAACCAAAGCATAAATAAAATAAAACGGAAAGCGGATAGGCTAATAGTTTTCTCATATCACAAATGTAAATCAATGTCTTTTAAGCACAAAAAAACCACGAAATAATTCGTGGTTTTTTTATAACTGTCTAACGTATTAGAGCTAAAGTTTTTTAGCAATGCTCGTTATAAGCATCTTTAAGGTTTTCTGCGATTAAATCTGCAGGACGACCTTCAATATGGTGACGCTCTAACATATGCACTAATTCGCCATTTTTAAACAAAGCCATACTCGGTGAGCTTGGAGGAAAAGGAACCATGTGAGCTCTAGCTGTATCTACAGCTTCTTTGTCAACACCTGCAAATACAGTAACAATATGGTCTGGGCGTTTGTCGTTTTCAATACTATTCTTTGCTCCTGGTCTTGCATTTGCTGCTGCACATCCACAAACCGAATTTACAACTACTAAAGTTGTACCTTCTTTTGCTAATGCTGCTTCAACAGCTTCTGATGTATGTAATTCTTCAAAACCTACGCTAGTTAAATCTGCGCGCATTGGTTTTACTAATTCTGCTGGATACATATTTTTTAATTTTAATTAATCTTAATTTGAAGTGCAAAGATAATGAAAATTTATGCGCATTACACGGTCTTCAGTATGTAGTCTCAATAGAACTATTTTCGTTTTGAATAGTAACAAAAACCATAAAAGATAGACTAACAAATAGTATATTTGAATTTCATAAAAATAGATGATATGAGTTTTGCAAAATGGATTGGTGGTGCTTTGGGTTGGTCTTTTGGTGGACCAATAGGTGCAATTATAGGATTGGCTATTGGTAGCTTTGTTGATAATTTAAAAATTGGAGAAACCCCTTTATTGGGTGATCGCCAAACTGGTCAACAAAGAGGAACCTACAGAAAAACACCAAATTATGGCAAGCGTACCTCTTCTCGACCACAAACGCAATCTGGAGATTTTGAAGTAAGCCTATTAATTTTAGCATCAATTGTTATAAAAGCTGATGGTAAACAAGATCAACGCGAATTAGATTTTGTGCGTCAACAATTTACTAATATGTATGGTAAGGACAGGGCAAATAAAGCTTTTGTGTTATTTAAACGTATAACAAAGCAAAATATTTCTACACGTCAAGTGTGTACTCAGATTCGTCAGATGATGGATCATCCATCACGTTTGCAATTATTGCATTTTTTATTCGGCATTGCAAAAGCAGATGGATTGGTAACTGAAGATGAATTAAGACAAATTTATACTATAACTGGTTATTTAGGTATTAGCAGCAGAGATTACGAAAGTATTAAAGCGATGTTTTATAACACGAGTGATAATGCGTACAAAATTCTAGAAATTGATAAATCTGTTTCTGATGATCAGGTTAAGAAAGCTTATAGAACTATGGCTAAAAAATACCATCCAGATCGCGTAGGTCACTTAGGTAAAGAACATCAAGATGGTGCGGAAGCTAAGTTTAGGCAAGTGCAAGAAGCTTATGAGCACATTCAGAAAGAACGTGGGTTTAAGTAAATTAAGACTGTTGTGAGTCTTTACCTTTCCTTTGTTTTTCTATATATTTAAAGTATCGTTGTGTTTTGTATTTGTTAAATATAAAAACACAAAGCACAATAAAAGCTAATAAGATTAAGCCTGCTTTGCCTGTAAAATATTCAAATAATTCCATTGATTATTTATAATTTAGGGTTTAATAGTCGTAATAAGAATGAAAGCTTTCGGGATTAATTATTTTTTTCTTTTTGTTTAAAATAAAGTTACCCTCTAAATAAAAAGAAATCATCCTTCATATCTTCAATTTGAGCGTCTTCATTAGTAATTATATAATCTATCGCTTTTGAAGTAAACTCATCGCCTTTCTTAGTAAGGGAAACAATATTTTTTTCTATATGAATCATATTATTTTTTTGAGCTAAATCTAAAACAGTCTTAGCGCGTACTTTTTGCCAATTTATGTGTTCGTTGAGATGGTTAACGTGTCGCTCTTCTAACTCGTCATGGTTTTTTAGGTGTAATAAAAATGTAAGTAAAGAGACTTCGGTTTGTTGTTGTTTTTCCCGGTACATTACAGCGATAATGCCTTTAGAAGGTGCAAATAAATACACTAGTAAAAATACCAATCCTAGAACGGTTGTAATTGAACCAGCAATCGAAGCATCTAGCCAATGTGCTACCCAATACCCAAAAATGGCACTAAAAATTCCAAAGCATATAGCCAAAGCAAGCATTTTCTTTAAATCTGTAGTCAATAAATAAGCGGTTGCAGCAGGTGCAATCATCAGAGCAACGACTAAAATAGCGCCAACAGCATCAAAAGCTCCCACTGTAGTTACTGAAGAAACGGACATTAAACCGTAATGGATAATAGCTGGGGAAAAGCCTAATGAAGCGGCTAAACCTTTATCAAACGTACTCACTTTTAATTCTTTAAAAAACAGGATTAAAAGCGTTATAGTAATTAACAGAATTACACCAACAATCCAAAGCGATTTTGGGCCAACATCTGTGCCAGCAATTAATAATCTATCAAAAGGAGCAAAAGCTAATTCGCCTAATAATACAGCATCGACATCTAAGTGTACATCATTTGCATTCTTAGCAATCATTATGACACCAATACTAAATAGAGCAGGAAAAACTAAACCGATGGCTGTATCTTCTTTTACTAAGCCTGTTTTTTGAATGTATTCTACCAGTACAACGGTTATGATTCCCGTTAAGGCTGCTAATAGAATTAACAAAGGCGAATTTAAATCTTGGGTAATAAAAAAACCAATCACGATTCCTGGTAAAATGGAATGACTAATGGCATCACTAATCATAGCCATTTTTCTAAGAACAAGAAAAGTCCCTGGAATAGCACATGCAACAGCAACGATACTGGCAATAAGTTGAATTTCAATTTGCGCGCTACTCATCTTCTGTTATTTGTTTGGTATATAAGTTCGCTGCTGTTTCAAAACCAACTTTGGTTAAACTCCACATATTTCCCTGGAGCTGTACGTAATCTTTTTCTACTAACTTTCGAAGCGTGTTCTTTGTATAACCTTGAAAATTATTGAGTAATTTAATGGCATGTGGATGTGATATATCTTCATGCGTTTCAGCAATATGATGCATAAATGCTAAAGTTTTATGCAATTCTAAATCGCGTCTGTTTTTTATAAAACGTATTTGTTTAAAAAGTAGACCTCGACTCGGTGAAAAAATAAACGAAAAAACCACAAAAACGGCAGCAACCAAAACAATTACTGGTCCTGTAGATAAATTATTTTGACTTGCACTAATTGCCGTACCAAAGACTCCCGAAAAGGCTCCAAAAATGGCAGCTAAAAATACCATAACAGATAAGCTGTTTGTCCATTGCCTAGCTGCAGCTGCAGGTGCCAATAGCATAGCACTCATTAAAACGACACCTACGGTTTGTAAGCCTAGAACAATAGCCAAAACAATAAAAGTTGTAATGAGAATATCTATAATCTTGGTATTAAAACCAAGTGTTTTGGTGTAATCAGCATCAAATAATAATATTTTGAATTCTTTCCAGAATGTGAGCATTACAATTAAACAAAGCCCTGTAACAATGGCCATCATCCAAACATCACTTTCTACTAATGTAGCCGCTTGTCCAAAAAGATATTTGTCTAAACCAGCTTGATTAGCATTGGGTTGTTTTTGAATAAAGGTTAATAACAACATGCCAAACCCAAAAAACAATGACAAAATTAAGCCTAAAGCTGTGTCTGATTTTAAGTGGGTTTTGGTTATGATGCCTCTAATCCAGAAGGTTCCCACTAAGCCACTTACTAAAGCCCCAAGTAATAAAGTATTGCTGTCTTTTGCGCCAGTAATTAAAAAGGCAATGGCAATACCTGGTAAGGCGGCATGTGAAATGGCATCACCTAACAAGCTTTGTTTTCTTAGTACAGCAAAGCTTCCCAACATGCCAGTCACAGCGCCCAAAATTGCTGTGCCAAGCGTAATGGTTCTTAAGGTGTAGTCCGTGAAGACTAGTTCTATGTATTCTGTAATGTCCATTTCGATATTCTGAATTTATTTCAGAATTTTAAATTTCATTCGTTAATTTAATTTTTAATAGGTGTGCAAATTTCTATTAGAAATCCATTAATATCTCTTAAATAACCAACCTTTTGTCCCCAAGGTTTTTCAATGATAGGTTCGTATTGTATGGCTCCAGCTTTTATAGCTTTTGCGAAATCATCTTCAATGTTTTCTGTTGTAAATGCCATCTCAATGCCATTAGGTTTTGTGTTTAAATCTAATTTTTCAAAGCCTTTTTTAAAATTAGATTGTCCCAATTCATTAGAAGCAAATGCAATAGTTGTTTCGCCAGAAACTAGTTCACCGTAATCATGTTTTGGTGTCATAAACTTCTTTTGAAATCCGAATGCAGAATTGTAGAATTCTATGGTCTTTTCAATATCTTCTACGTATAAAATAGTGTAAGCGTATTTCATCTTTAAAATTTAATTTTATTTAAATGGGTTTTCGACTGCAATCAGACTATTACTATTTAAAACAGTAATTAAAGAAGACTGAGATTGAGAACTTATTTTTAGGAACGCTATGTAACATATAATGAACACTGTTTACTTTTTTCACTCCTGGATACTTACTTTATAATTAATACCATAGGTCTTCGTTAAATTATCATCATTAAAAATATCCTTAACAGGTCCTGTGGCAATCTTCTTTACATTTAAAAACGTTACCCAATCAAAATATTCTGGTACGGTTTGTAAATCATGATGAACAACGATTACTGTTTTGCCGGCTTTTCTTAGTTCTTTTAAAATATTGATAATTGCAATTTCAGTCGTAGCGTCTACACCTTGAAACGGTTCGTCCATAAAATAGATGGATGCATTTTGCACTAAAGCTCTTGCCAAAAATATGCGTTGTTGCTGTCCTCCAGAAAGTTGACTTATTTGACGGCTTTTAAATGCCAACATGCCTACTTTCTCTAAAGCTTCAAGTGAAGCTTTTTTTTCTTTTTGGCCTGGTCGTTTTATCCAGCCCAAACTTCCGTATGTACCCATCATAACAACATCTAAGGCTGTCGTTGGGAAATCCCAATCTACGCTCCCTTTTTGTGGAACGTAAGCAACAAGCTGCCTTTGTTTTTCATAAGGTTTGCCATAAATAGAAACACTTCCTGCGATGGGTTTTAAAATGCCTAATATAGATTTGATTAGTGTAGATTTCCCAGCACCATTTGGACCAACAATAGCCATAAGAACACCTTCAGGGATTTCTAAATCGATATCCCAAAGTACAGGTTTGTAGTTGTAAGCTACGGTTAAATCATCAACTTTTACGGCTATGTTGTTCATGTGTTTTATCTATTCTAAGCTTGTTTAGAGTTATATCATATTAATTTTAGAGTGGTTTACAATCAGCAATAAATTACTATTGCAATGCACTAACAATCGTTTTTATATTGTAACGATACATACCTAAATAAGTGCCTTCGGGTGTGCCAGCAGTCCCTAACGCATCAGAAAATAATGTACCGCCTATTTCAACTTTGTGCCCTTTTGCGTTTACGGCTGCTTTTAACGCTTCAATGGTTCGTTTAGGAACAGAACTTTCAACAAAAATGGCCTTTATATTCTTGTCAATAATAAAAGCAGCCAACTTTTGTACATCTTGTACACCAGCTTCTGTTGCAGTAGATAATCCTTGTAAGCCAACAACTTCAAAACCGTATGCTTTACCAAAATAATTAAAGGCATCATGCGCAGTGACTAAGATTCTTTTTTCTGGTGAAAGAGCGGCTACAACACCTTTTACATCTTCTTGTAAATTGTCTAAATCGGCTAAATATCGTTTTTCATTAGCTCTAAAAGTTTCTGCATTTTTTGGATCTTTTTCGCATAAAATTATAGTTACTTTTTCAGTAAACTTTTTAAAGAATTCAATATTAAACCAGACATGAGGATCATAATTAGATGCAAAATACTCTGAACCTATCAGTAGCTTTTTATTTAATTCATCAGCTAAAGCAACAGGTGTTTTTTCTCCTCCAGACATTTTTTCAAAGACTTCTACAAGTTTTCCTTCTAAATGCAAACCGTTATAAAATATAATGTCTGCATCTACTAGCTTAGAAACATCACCTTCACTAGCTTTATATAAGTGAGGATCTACACCAGAGCCCATTAATCCTTGTACGTTGATTGAATCTCCACCAATATTTCTTACTAGATCTGTAATCATACTGGTTGTAGTGACCACATTTAGCTTTTTGTTAATTTTTGATTCGTTATCGTTTTTACAATTAAAAGCGAGTGTTATAGTAAGTAATAGTATTAATTTTTTCATTTGTTTATATTTAATGTGAAAGTAATAAATTTCAATGAGTTACTTTAAATTATATCTTAAACCAAAAAATAACCGGATCCCTTGGTTTGGACCATATACGTAAGAAGGATCAAAAGTAAGTGCATATGGATTGTTTGATGTTGGTATTACGGCTCCGTTTTCAACCTCAATAGTTCTAGTAGAATTGGGTACGGGATAGGTTTGTGTAGAGCCCGTTTCGTTGTACTCTACATTTTGGTCAAAAGGATCGTCAGCTCTTGCAATTATAAAAGGGTTTCCTTTGTTAGGCGTCCAGTTTAATAGGTTTTTTACACCTCCATAAATTTCTAAATTATTCAATCCGTCATAGGTAATTTGTATGTTTTGTATGCTCCAAGTAGGAGAATATTCGCTTCTCGGATCTAATTCTCCTAATAAAGGTAATCGCATTGGTCCATAGAGATTTCCTGTGTAATCAAAGGTAAGGTTTGTGCCGTAATGTTTATAGCTAAACGACCACACGCCAGAGAAGTTTTCTGTTAAAATTTGTTCTGTTCGTATTCCGTTTTCGGTTTGTGAGACATCTTGGTACGTTGCTCCAATAGATGCTTTAATTCCACTACCTAAAACGGCATCAATATTAAAACTAAGTCCTTTTGATGTGGAATAACCCTCTAAATTATCATATATAATTTGATTTGGATTGGTATCATAATCTGGTAATATGGCATTGGTAAAGTAAGTGTACCAAGCTGAGGTATCTAATGTGAAATACATGCCGTTTTTGAGATACAATTTTTTAAGATAATTAAGAGTTACATTGTAAGATTCTTCAGGCTCTAAGGTTTCTTCAATTATTACATCTCTAGAACCTGTTAAAGCAGCATGATCTTCAGTAAATAGATTAACAACTCTAAAACCAGTACCTGCATTTAATCTTATAATATCATTATCAGTAGGTTTATATCTATAGGCTAGTCTTGGTGTAAAAATATTGCCATGTCTGCTATCGTAATCATAGCGCATGCCTAATAACAAACTTTGTTTTTTGTTGAATTTAATTTCATCTTGTACAAATAGCGAAGGCATAGTAACTTCGTCAGCTTTAATCGTTGCTGTTGTATTATCGTTATAATAATTATAGCGGAGTGCTGAGCCAAATAGTAAATCGTGATTATTGATCTTTTTATCCCAAACTAATTGTCCAAATCCAATGCGCTGTTGTGCTAAATATGGTGTATTACCATAAACTGAATTTTGGTCGTGGTCTGAGTAGGAGAATTGAAAGTTTACTATCTCTTTTATTGGTAACTGATAATTACCAAGAAGCTCAAAACGTGAGGTATAAATACTTTCTCCATAAACTTGATCTCCACCTCTAAATCCTTTGTTCCATTGTAATTCTCCACCCCAACGATCTTCATAAAAGTAACGGCCAGCTAAAGAGAACTTTCTATTTTTAGTGCGTTTAAAATCCCATTTTTGAAAAATAGAAATACGATCTTGTAGCGTTAGATCTGTAAAATTATCATTGTTATTATCAATAGGGTTGTCGTATTTAAAATAATTTGTTCCGACCAATACATTTGCTTTTTCCCCTACTTTAGCTTTAAAACCAAGGTCTAAATTTAATTCTCCCCAATCTGAAACAAAGCCATCGGCAAAGAAACGTGAAGCATTTTCAGGTAATTTAGTTATAACGTTAATTAGGCCACCAACAGCTTCACTTCCGTATAAAGAAGATGCAGGACCTTTAACCACTTCAATTTGTTCAATAAGTGAATTTGGTATTCCAGATAAACCGTATACTGTAGATAAGCCGCTTACAATTGGCATTCCATCTATTAAAACCAAGGTATAAGGCCCTTCTAAACCATTGATATGAATATCTCCAGTGTTGCACACATTACAATTAAGTTGCGGACGTACACCATTGACGTTCTGTAGGGCTTCAAAAATATTAGGAGTTGGGTTTTTCTTTAGGAATGTAGTAGAATACACTTCTACAGGTACAGGACTTTCTAATCTAGAGACTGCCTTTAAAGTCCCTGTAATAATTACTTCGTCTAGAGAATCGTCTTCATTAAGAGTAAAATTAATAGTAACGTCTTTATCTGTTATTTCAATTGTTTTTTTTTGAATAGCGTAACCTGTAAAAGATGCGGCTACAGAATAAGTGCCAGGTTCTAGATTAGAAATTGTAAACGCACCATCCTCATTACTTGTAGCACCTTTACTTGTGTTTTCAATATAAATGTTTGCATAAGCTAAAGGATAGCCATTAGCTCTTACTGTTCCATTAAGGTTAAAGGTGTCTTGAGCAGATAGTATTGAGCAAAATAGAAAAATGTATACGTTAATTAGTTTCACTGTATAATATTTTTACGCAAATTTAAAATAATTTTTAGACTAGTCTAAAAATATATTGAGAAATATATCTTTTCTATATTTGCATAACACTAGAAATTTATGATAACACTAACGGAAGAGAATTATATTAAAGAGATTTACCATTTAGGAAGTAATGGTAGTACATCTGTAAATACAAACGCAATTGCAGTAGCTATGAATACTAAAGCGTCTTCTGTTACTGACATGGTAAAAAAACTATCCGAAAAAAAATATGCAGATTATAAGAAATACCAAGGTGTTACATTAACTGATTTAGGAAGACACGTTGCTGTTAATATTATTAGAAAACATCGGCTTTGGGAAGTATTTCTAGTAGAAAAGCTGAATTTTTCTTGGGATGAAGTCCATGAAGTAGCAGAACATCTAGAACATATTAAATCTGAAAAATTGATTAATCAATTAGATGCTTTTTTAGAATTCCCTAAGCATGATCCGCATGGAGATCCTATTCCAGATAAAGAAGGGAAGTTTCAACATATAGAAAAGATAATTTTAGCACAAGCAGAAGTGGGTTCTAAATATAAATGTGTTGGTGTAGATGATAGTTCTTCTAGTTTTCTAAAATATTTAGACAGTAACAAAATTGCATTGGGTACCAATATTACCATATTGCATAAAGAACCCTATGACAATTCTTTAAAAATAGAGATAGAAGATTGTGAAATTGTGGTTTCTCAAAATGTTGCTAAGAATCTTTACCTAAAGAAAATTTAGTCTAAAACTACTTTTGATATTATTGTAAAAGCTAAAATTCTCTTAAAATAGGGAAGGTTAAACGTTAATCTACCAATTACGCTCTAGTTTTGGAGTGAATTCAATTTATAAATTTTTTTTTTATGTCAACCATCCTTAAGTCTAGTCTAGTCTGTTTTTTGTTATTAGTAATTTCTACGAGCTGTAAAGAAGAAAATAAAGCTACACCAGAATTAGAAACACCTGTTATTGAATCTGTAGCGGAAAAGAAGTTATCGGCTACAGAAACTATAGAGGAAGCTTACAAAAAAGACAACTTTTTGTCTCATGATGCCATTGAAGTAGATATGGTTATCAGTTTTGGAGGCAATGTGCGTTTAGATGCTAAAATGACCTATCTAACGAATTCTACCAAAGGTAAAATAGAATTAAAAGACGGTTCTTCTATATATTATGATGGTGCAAAAGTATTTCATTCAGCAGATCTTAAAAATGCAAAAGCAGCACGTTTTGATGCCTATACATGGATGTACTTTTTATTATTTCCTAATAAATTAAATGACCAAGGTACTATTTGGTCTGACGTAGAATCTGCAGAGCTTAATAATAAAACTTATAATTCTCAACGCTTAACCTTTGAAGCCAATATAGGTGATGCACCAGATGATTGGTACATTGTTTATAGTGATCCAAAAACTAACTTAATTGATTATGTGGCCTACATAGTGACAGTTAATAAGTCTACAGAAGCAGCAGAGGCAGATCCGCATGCTATTGGTTATTCTAATTTTAAAATGATCGATGACATACCAGTTGCTCATAATTGGGAATTTTACGAATGGTCTAGCACAAATGGTTTAGGCAAAGTTATTGGTGATGCAACGATTAGAAGTGCAAAATTTGTAAAAACGGCACCTAATGCTTTTGATATACCAAAGGGTTTTATTGAGAAATAATCTTTACTTTCTGTAAGTTCAATTACTCTTACTATTAATCCACGCTTTAAGAACAAAAACGAGTATAATTTCTACGCCTAAATAGAAGATGCCATGTACAATTGTAAGATTAAATAAACTTACAAATGCAAGTGCTGAAATGCCAAGTAAGACACAAACAATTATTCCGCTCGAAAGATCTTTTAAGAATGTTGGTCGATTTGATTTGAAATCAAAATAGTAAGCAATAAGTATCAGTAGAATTGACAAACTTTAAGTGTTAGATTTCATCTGTTGAACTATTTTAATGGCAACCACAACCATCATCTCCACCACAAGATTTAGAAGGTTTCGCCTTAGGAGTCCAGACAAACTTGCGTATTAAAAACATTAGAGCAATTGCTAATGCGGTAAAGACTAATATGTTTTGAATAATTATGTTCATATTTATTTTAATACTTGAAAAGCAATCAATGCTACAAGATAAGCAAAACCACTCATAATTACTAACTGATAAACTGGCCATTTCCAGGAGTTTGTCTCTCGTTTTACAATAGCCAACGTACTCATGCATTGCATAGCAAATGCGTAAAATAATAATAGCGAAATACCAGAAGCAAAATTAAATAAAGGTCCTCCTAGAATAGGATTTACTTCACCAGCCATTCTATTCTTTATTGTTTCTTCCTCATCACTACCAACACTATAAATGGTTGCTAGAGTACCAACAAACACTTCGCGTGCGGCAAAAGAACTCACAATGGCAATACCGATTTTCCAATCATAACCTAAAGGTCTAATAACAGGTTCTATAGCATGGCCTGCTATACCAATAAACGAGTGTTCTAGTTTATGAGATGCGATTTTTTGTTCTAATTCTTCTTCGTTTAAATTTTCTGAAGCATAATGTTCAGTTACGATAGCTTCTGCATTATTAAAATTGTCTCCAGGACCATAAGATGCTAAAAACCATAAAACAATAGAGATGGCTAATATAATTTTACCAGCACCAAAGACGAAAGCTTTTGTTTTTTCTAAAACCGTAAGCGCAACATTTTTTAAAAGTGGCAACTTGTAATTAGGCATTTCTACAACGAAAAACGTTTTGTTTTTCATTTTTAAAACTTTATTTAAAATCCAAGCAGAGCCTACAGCAGTTCCAAAACCAATAAGGTATAACAGCATTAAAGTTAATGCTTGGTAGCTTATCACACCTAAAAATCGGCCTTCAGGAATAACTAAAGCAATAATTATTAAATACACAGGTAATCTTGCAGCACAAGTAGTAAATGGCGTTACTAAAATGGTAATTAAGCGTTCTTTCCAGCTTTCAATGTTTCGTGTTGCCATAATTGCAGGAATTGCACATGCAGTACCAGAAATTAAGGGCACAACACTTTTACCACTCAGTCCAAAACGACGCATTATTCTATCCATTAAGAATACAACACGGCTCATATAACCACTTTCTTCCAATATTGAAATGAAAAGAAATAGGAAGGCAATCTGTGGAATAAAAATAACCACACCACCAAGTCCAGAAATTATACCTTCTGCCAACAAATTGGTAAATGCTCCTTCTGGCAATGTGTTTTTCGTCCACTCACTTAATGAGGCAAAAGCTCCATCAATAAAATCCATTGGAATACTAGACCAGTCGTAAATCGCTTGAAAAATTAGTAATAGGATAGCAGCAAAAATTACATATCCCCAAACTTTATGCGTTAAGATTCTGTCTAATTTTATACGTAAATCCTTTGCAGATTTAAGGTCAATAGTTTGTCCTTTCTTTAAAGTTTCGTTTATAAACTGATAACGCTTTATAGTTTCTTTTTGCTGAAGTCGTTTTAAATCTGTTTTAGATTTAGTTTTAAAATCTTCAACTTTATCAAAAGTAGCTCTATCCGTTTTTCCAAAATTGACATCTTGTGTAATAACTAACCATAATTTGTATAATAGTTGGTTAGGGAATGCTTTTCTTAAGTTGTTAAAATATGTTTCGTCTATAACAGAAGCGTCTAAACAAGGTTCAGTTGTTAGCTCTTTGTAATTTGTTACCAGTTCTTTTAAGTACTCTATTCCCTTATTTTTTCTTGTACTTATAAGAGCAATTTTAGTTTTTAATTGGTCTTGTAAATAAGGAATGTCTACAGATATACCTTTGTACTCCATTCTGTCCGCCATATTAATGACTAAGATTGTCGGAATCTCTAAATCTTTAATTTGCGTAAATAAAAGTAAGTTTCGTTTTAAATTTTCAACATCACTGACCACAACAGCTACGTCTGGATAATCCTTATCATTCTTATTAAGAAGTAATTCTATAACCACATTTTCATCAAGTGAAGATGCGTTAAGACTATAAGTTCCTGGCAAATCAATGATATGAGCTTTTAAACCTCTAGGTAATTTGCAGATACCTTCTTTCTTTTCAACGGTAATACCAGGATAATTTCCAACCTTCTGATTCAAACCGGTTAAGGCATTAAAAACAGAGGTTTTGCCGGTGTTTGGGTTTCCTATTAATGCAACGTTAATCTGCTTACTCATCTATCGTTTCAATTGTGATGTGAATAGCAGTTTCTTTTCTGATTGCTAAATGCGTGCCATTGATGTTGAGATACATTGGGTCCGCAAATGGTGCAACTTGTACTAGTTTAACTGAATTACCAGGTAAGCAACCCATTTCGAGAAGTTTTAATGGAATATGAATTGAAGACACATCTGTAATGATGCCTTGTTGTCCTCGTTTTAATTCTGCTAATGTCAACCTTTGCTTATTTAGAATAGTTTTAAAGAAGCAAAAGTAAGCGAAATTTATTAGTGTATAAAACGAGATTATAAATATTTAACAGCTTTATAGTATTTTATGATTTGTCAAAGTCCTTTAGGGTTTCAATATCGTCTAAAAGGCGTTCTATATCTTCAGGATTTGTGCCATCGTAAATACCTCTAATTTGGCGCTTTTTATCAATGAGCATAAAGTTTTCAGTATGAATCATATCGTACTTATCGCCATTACCATCTGTTTTTACAGCTAAATAACTTTTTCTTGCTAATTCATAAATATGTTTTTTGTCGCCTGTTACTAAATTCCATTTACGGTCAATAACACCTTTTGATTTGGCATATTTTTTTAATTGGGCAACACTATCTATTTGAGGCGTTACAGTATGCGACAGTAACATCACATCATCATCGTTTATAATTTCTTTTTGTATTAAATACATGTGATCTGTCATAATTGGGCAAATAGTTTGGCAGGTTGTAAAAAAGAAATCTGCAACATATATTTTACCTTTATAATCATTTTGTGTGACCGTTTTACCGTTTTGATTGGTTAAACTAAAATCAGCAATTTTATGATATTTTAGTTGGTGTTGAATAGTGCTATCTACTAATTCTGCATTAACCTTACCTGGTTGATAAATTGGCAGTGGTTGCTTTACATTTAAAACATTGTATATAATAGCAATGATAATTATACAAAGTATAGAAAAGAAGATTCCGAAGTTTTTGTAGCCTTTAAAAAAAGAAAGAAACGACATTTTGCAAGGATTATAGAAAGTTGAGCTGCAAAAATACGACCCAATCTCAATAAAAGCTTTATTTTTAACATTAAAAAGTGTGTATTATGAAACGATTTTTAGGGTGCTTATTCCTAATGTTTGCATTGCAAATTAATGCTCAAGATTATCATGAGACGTTAAATGCAATTCGATCTTCTGAAGCTAATTTGGCATTAAGTCAAATGCTGAATAGCCAAAATGCAAATACTGGGAATTACGACGTAAAATATCATAGATTAGAGCTTAATGTAGATCCTTCAGTTTCTCAGATTGATGGAGAAGTCACTACTTATTTTGAAGCCAAAGAAGCCATTACAACAATAACATTTGATTTGGCTGATAACATGATAGTGTCTCAAGTTGTGCAACGTGGTAATAGTTTAAACTTTGAGCAAAATGCCAATGATGAATTAATAATTACATTGCCTGCTACGCAAGCTTTGGGTGTTTTAGACTCTTTATCGGTAAGTTATTCAGGTAATCCTATAAGTTCAGGTTTTGGGTCTTTTGAGCAAACTACACATAATGGAGATCCTATAATGTGGACCCTTTCAGAACCTTATGGAGCAAAAGGTTGGTGGCCTTGTAAACAAGATTTAATAGATAAAATAGATTCTGTAGATATATATGTAACAACGCCAGAATTTAATGCTAGCAATGAAAGTTATGTCGTGGCTTCAAACGGATTAGAAATTAGCCAAGAAACGCAGAATTCCGAAAAAACCACTCGTTTTAAGCATAAGCATCTCATTCCCGCTTATTTAATTGCATTTGCTGTTACCAACTATGAAGTGTATTTACACCAAGTTCCTAACAACGGAAATCCTTTTGAAATTATAAATTACGTCTACCCAGAAAGTTTGGTGAGTGCACAGGCAAGTACCGAAATTACTGTAGATATAATGGATATTTTCACAAATTTGTTTGAAGAATACCCTTTTGCGGACGAAAAATATGGTCATGCACAATTTGGCTGGGGAGGAGGTATGGAACATACCACTATTTCCTTTATGGGCTCATTTAGTAGAGGTTTAATTGCACATGAATTAGCACATCAATGGTTTGGAAATAAAATTACCTGTGGTAGTTGGAAGGATATTTGGTTAAATGAAGGTTTTGCTACGTATTTGGCTGCGTTGGTGATTGAAGATTTAGATGGCGAAGCTAGTTTTACTAACTGGAGGCAACAAACCGTTAATAGTATTACATCGCAACCAGGAGGCGCAGTTTATCTCACAGATCAAGATACCACTTTAGTAGGTAGGATTTTTAATAGTCGTTTAAGTTATAGTAAAGGTGCTATGGTTTTGCATATGCTAAGGCGTCAGTTAGGAGATGCCAATTTTTATCAAGGCTTACAAGATTATTTAGCCGAACCAGATTTGGCTTTCGATTATGCTAAAACACAAGATTTTATTGATGTTATGGAATTATCTACTGGTGAAACATTAGATGAGTTTTTTGATGATTGGCTATACAACCAAGGTTATCCAAGTTATAGTGTCGATTGGGATCAAGACGGAAATCAACTCAATCTTATTGTGTCACAAACGCAAAGCCATGCATCAGTTTCGTTTTTTGAAGCAGGTTTACCTATAAGGGTTTTGGGTACATTGGGTGAAACTTTAGATATTGTATTAGATCATACGGTTAACAATCAACAGTTTTTAGAAACAGTAAATTTTACCATTCAAGATGTGTTGGTAGATCCAGATGCACATCTTATTTCAAAAAACAATACGTCTACTTTAAGTACGTTAGACTATGCTATTAATAATGATATTTCGGTTTATCCAAGTCCAACATCATCAGTAGTAAATTTTTTAAAACCAGAGTCTGTTGATGTAAAACGTATTAAAATATATAATAGTTTAGGGCAATTAATACTTGAAGATAGTTGGAAGTCACAATTAGATTTAAATGCTTTAGCCTCTGGTTTATTGTTTATTCAGTTTCAAACGGAAGATCAGATAATTAACAAACGTATTATTAAAAATTAGAGTTGAAACTCTAAAAATTTATGTCAATTAAATAGGCTTTTCTTTTGATATAAATACCTTACTTTTGCGAATCGCATTTTGAAAAAAATTACATGGAATTTATAATAAAAATATCTCAATTCTTACTTAGTTTGTCTTTGCTTATTGTTTTGCACGAGCTTGGGCACTTTATACCTGCTAAACTTTTTAAAACTAAAGTTGAAAAATTTTACCTCTTTTTTGATGTTAAATTTTCACTTTTCAAAAAGAAAATAGGAGATACCGTTTATGGCATTGGTTGGTTACCACTTGGTGGTTATGTGAAAATCGCCGGAATGATAGACGAAAGTATGGATAAGGAGCAAATGGCATTGCCTCCACAACCATGGGAATTTCGTTCTAAACCAGCTTGGCAGCGACTCATTATAATGTTAGGTGGTGTTACCGTTAATTTTATTTTGGCATATGTTATTTATGTAGCAATGTCTTTTGTTTATGGCGATGCAGATGTAAAAGTAGATAGCTTAAAAGATGGTTATTGGATAGATAATCCTGCGTTATTAGATATAGGTTTTAAAACAGGCGATAAAGTTTTAGTTATAAATGATACACCAATTATAAACGACTCTGATATTGGTTATAATTTAATAAGTGCAGAAACAATTACAATTAATAGAGCAGGCGAGGAGAAAGTAATTACATTGCCAGAAGACTTTTTAGGTCAATACTCATCTAGTAAAAGCAAACTTAATTTTGAGTTTAGAATGCCTTTTATGGTAGATAAGGTAGCAGATACCTCATTAAATGTAAATAAAGGATTAGTACAAGGTGATATTATAAAAAGTATTAACGGAAAAGAGTTAACCTACTTTGATCAAGTTGAAGAATTCACTAAAAATTTAAGTAACCAAACCGTAATGGTTGAAGTTCTAAAGAAAGATAATTCTGTAGTTAATAAAGAATTAATGTTAGATGCAGAAGGTAAATTTGGAATTAGACCAGGTTATAACGCTTCAAGATTTGACGAATTAGGCTATTTTGAAGTATTTAGAAAGGAATACACTTTTGGAGAAAGTTTTGGTGCTGGTGGACGTAAGTTTACTAAAACTATAACAAACTACTTTGATCAATTAAAAGCGATATTTAATCCTAAAACTGGTGCTTATAAAGGCTTGGGAGGATTTAAAGCCATATACGATCAGTTTTCTCCGGTATGGAGTTGGTCTTATTTTTGGGGATTAACAGCTTTTTTATCAGTAATGTTAGCGATACTTAATTTACTGCCTATACCAGCATTAGATGGTGGACATGTGATGTTTTTACTATACGAAATGATTTCAGGTAAAAAACCAAGTGAGAAGTTTTTAGAGCGTGCACAAATGGTTGGATTCTTTATTTTAATCGCTTTAGTATTGTTTGCGAACGGAAATGATATCTTCAAAGCGATAACAGATTAAATTTTTTTCATTTTAACATGAAAAAAATATTATTTCATTTGGTAGGAATCAAAAAAATGATTTATATTTGCGCTCGCTAACGCGAAAAATAACCTTCCTCTTTAGCTCAGTTGGTTAGAGCATCTGACTGTTAATCAGAGGGTCCTTAGTTCGAGCCTAAGAAGAGGAGCATACAAAGCCATTACGAAAGTAATGGCTTTTTTGTTTATTTACACTTTGCTAATTATTTTCTAATCATATATTATTCACTTAAAAATTTTTAAAATTTCACATGATTTATAACTTTTATTTAGACTCGTTTGAATCGCTCTATTAGATTTCAGAATAAATTATTGCGTCAAAAGAAGAGATTAGAAAAAGCTTATTAAAAAGTAAAGAGCAAAAAAATCCCATCAAGAAAAGATGGGAATTTTATAATTATATTTAAGGCAGATTAAATTACGCCTTATATTTTTTCTTTAATTGCTTTAGCATTTCTGAAGTCATGGTTTTAAGATCAAAATCGTGCGACCAATTCCAGTCTTTACGAGCGACACTATCATCTATTGACGATGGCCAACTATCTGCAATAGCTTGTCTAAAATCTGGTTTGTAACTCATTTTAAATTCAGGCATTTCTGCTTTAATACTATCTGCAATTTCTTTTGGCGTAAAACTTATTGCAGACAGGTTGTATGACGATCTTATAGTTAAATTTTCTGAAGGAGCAGCCATAATTTCTGTTGTTGCTTTAATGGCATCATCCATAAACATCATCGGCAAATTTGTGTCTGCAGCTAAAAAGCTTTCGTATTTACCTTCTTTTATTGCTTCGTGATAAATTTCAACGGCATAGTCGGTAGTTCCACCTCCAGGCATGGCCTTATGGCTAATGATGCCAGGATAGCGAATGCTTCTAACATCTACGCCATATTTATTATAGTAATATTCGCACCAACGCTCACCGACTTGCTTTGTAATTCCATAAACCGTTGTAGGTTCGCTGATGGTATGTTGTGGTGTGTTTTCGGTTGGTGTAGTTGGCCCAAAAACAGCAATGCTACTAGGCCAGAACACTTTTTTAATATGTCCACCTTTAGCTAAATTAAGAACATGAAAAAGTGAATTCATGTTTAAATCCCATGCTTCCATAGGATATTTTTCACCTGTTGCACTTAATAGTGCAGCCATTAGATAAACTGTATCTACATTATTATTGATGCAGCAATCTTTAATGGCATTGAAGTTTTTAGCATCTAAGATTACAAATGGTCCTGCATTTACTAAATCTAATTTTCTAGTGTTGATATCACTTGCTATAACATTATCCACACCATGGATTTGTCTTAATTTAATGGTAAGTTCTGTACCAATTTGCCCACAGGCACCAATGATTAATATTTTTGAAGACATTTGCTCTTAATTATTTTATTCGCAAAAATAATAAGAAAATATACGATGCAATATTAAATTTTTCAGAAAATAGCGTGTTTCATTGTGAAGTTTTCAATCTTAAAACAGGAGTGTTAATACTAAATAATAGAATATTTAGTTTAAGTATCTTTACAATCTTAAATTACATGCATTTATGAAGATTTCATTTGTCGTTTTTATTCTCTTTGGTGTTATGATGCTTAGTTGTGGTAATGACAAAACAGCAACTACGGAAGAAGAGGTTATTGAGAACAGTAACCAAGAAAAAAAAATTACAGCTAAAACTATTGAAAGTATATCCTATAAAGATTATGCCCTAAGTCCTGAAGCTGAAGAAGAGCTTGTTCCTTGGGCAGATTATCATGAATTGGCGAAGCAGATAGAATTTTTAAAGAAAGGCGATTTTTCTTTTTTTAATAATGATGTTGCAGCTTTACAGGAGTTTATTAAAGGTTTTAAGGCAAGTATGCCAAATACGTTTAGAACCAACCCAATACAATCTAGAAATGTAATTATTGAAACTGCACTCTTAAAACTAAATGAATATTTAACATTAGATAATATTTCTAGAAGGGATAAATTACAAGGTATTAAGGACGTTTTTGTAGCATTTTCTAACCTTAACTATCAAGTTAATAAAAAGTTAGAACGCGATATGTATAATGATATACAACCAGAATGATTAAATAAAAAAAGCAGCTCATTGAGCTGCTTTTTTTATTTAAAAAACCGATGTTTTTAATTTTTTTGCTCTGCAGCTGCACGTTGCGCTTTTTGAGCTTCTAAAGCTTCTCTACTAATTCTTGCCATATTAAAATTAGGGTCTATGGCTAATGCTTCATTAAATAACTGTAATGCGATATCTACATTTGCAGTTTTATTTTCATTAAACTTTAATAAGCCTTTTAAGTACAAAAGAGCAGCTTTCATTGATGTTTCGTAAGGTTGTTTTGTCTCGTAGAAAGCGCGTTTGTCCTCGTCCTTTACGTTTGCTAATGCATAATCAATATTTAATTTTGCACCAACCAAATCATTTACTTGCATTTTCATATCTGCCATTTCATAAGCCAAATAAACGTTTGGGTTACGGACAAATAATATTTCAAAATGTTCTAATGCCATTTTTGGCTGATTAAGATTTTTTAATGCTAAGGCTTTTACTTCAACATTGATATCAGAATCTGTTTCGTTTTTTTCAACACCAATAGTATTTAAAGCTTGCAGATATTGCCCTTCAGAAAGGTAGATGTACGCAATAGTATCTCTACGAGCTACCGAAGGCTCTAAAACTTCGAGATGTGTCATGGCATTTATTATGCCTTGTACATCACCTTGTTTTTTCATTTGTTTATAATATGCTTCGTAGTGATCTTTTAATTCTGTATTAGTCTGTGCAAATAAGCTTACAGAAAATAGCATAAGAAATGCAATAGTAATCGTCTTCATTTGTATTTAATTAGTTTATTAATGGCTAAATCTATAAAAATTTCTAAGAAATGGTCTTAAAAATCTATTAATTTCTAAGGTTCTACCTTAAAAGTATAATCCAAAAGTTGTACCAATTTTGAGCTGTCTATAATTTTTCCTTTACTTTTTGCTGAAGTGTTATAATTTGGTAACGGTAAATTATGCTGTTTACAATAAGTTTTATAATACTGCTCTTTATTAGTATGTTTAGGATATGCAGCGTTTATTATATTGTTCCAAGATTTGATTTCAATAATTTTATGAATTATTGCAATGCAGTCCGTTTTATGAATTAAATTAATTGGAGCTTCTGGGTTAGAAACATTTTCTCTACCAGATAACATTTTTGAAGGATGTCTTTGCGCATCAAACAAGCCACCAAATCTTAATATTGTAGTATTAAAATTAGGGTTGTTGATAAACATATTTTCTATTTCTATAAGTTGTTGTCCACTATTTGACTTGGCGTTTGGCTTAGTGTTTTCGGTTATAGTTTTAAAATTTTCTTCATTTTGAAAAACAGAGGTAGAACTAATATAGAGTACGTTTTTAAGAGTGCTTTCTTCAATGGCATGTATTAAATGTTTTAATTCTGCGACGTGATTCTTGTCTGGATCTCGTCTTAATCCTGGTGGAATGTTAACAATTATGGTTTCGCTTCCGGATAAAAACTGCGCATAATCTCCTGATATCCCGTTTTCATTTAAGGTTAATAAAAAGGGCTCTATTTCAAATTGATTAAGCGTTTTTAATTTTTCAACTGAGGTTGTAGAACCATGAATTTTAAACCCGTCAGTAATTAAGGCTTTCGCTAAAGGTAAGCCTAGCCAACCACAGCCAATAACGCTAATTTGTGCTTTCAATATATATTTAAATTGATGGAGTTAATAGTATAGAATTATATTTTCAAAGGTACGAAATAATAGTACTGTTATAGTTGAATTTGGTTAACCAATTAATTTTCAGTAACTTTAGTATTCACTCTAAAAACAATTGTTATGCCAGTAAAAAGTTTTCAAGGTTCTCGTAAGCAACAAAATGCTTCGCAAACAATAGCCCTAAAAGTAAGAGATTACATGACAACAAACCTCATAACATTTAGACCAGAACAGTCTGTGCAAGAAGTTGTAGAGGCACTTATAAAAAACAAAATTTCTGGTGGACCAGTCGTTAATAGTAACCAACAGTTGGTAGGTATTATCTCTGAGGGTGATTGCCTAAAACAATTAAGTGAAAGTAGATACTATAACATGCCATTAGAGCATGATAATGTAGAAAAACGTATGGCTACTAATGTAGAAACTATAGACGCAAATCTTGATGTTTTTGATGCAGCTAATAAGTTTTTACAATCGAAAAGACGACGTTTTCCTATTGTGGAGAATGGAAAATTAATTGGTCAAATTAGCCAAAAAGATATTTTAAAGGCAGCGCTACAATTAAAAGGAGAAAACTGGAATAGCGCTACTAAAGGTTAAAGTCTTCTGTCTTTTTTTAGAGCTTCTGGCATATCTGTTAGAAGAAACTTTTGTTTTTCATTCCCAAATATTTGAAGGATTTTAGAATAAGAATAACCTTCAATTGGTTGATTTAAGCTTTTCCATTTTGCAATGCCTTTTATTGCAATTACTTCGTCTAATTCTATGACTCCTTCTTTATACCTTAATGTTTTATTGAGGCCTAAAAGATTGGTGCTTTTTTTGTTTAAGCTTTTAAGGTAATTTGTTTGAAGCGGTGAAGCATCATTTAAAAATCCACTTTTTAAAATATGATCTTTTACGAGGTATACGCGAGAATATTTATTGGCTTGCGTTGCATTTATAAGAGCGAGTTCATTACCAGATTCTATAAAGAAATCTTGCATTTTTTTGTCCTCAGCATATTTGCTCCAGCCATTTTTTACTTTTTGCTCTATGATAACATGATAGTATACGCACTTCTTACCACTTAAAGGAGCAACTAATGGCTCATGCACATATTTTGCTTTACCAATTATTTTTGCATACTCATTTTCTCTAATCCTATTGATAGGTTTTACAGGTGTTTTTAATAAGGCTCTTAGAATGTTCTTTTTTGTGCTGAAAAAATAACTTACAATTAAGACTGTTATTATCCCAACCGCAAACAATACAGGTATTAGAAACTCAAAATTTTGAGAAATTATTTTAATCATTTAATCATCGCGTTTTACTAATGCATAATATTCACCTTCGAGAGGTAAGTAACCTTGGTCATATACAAAATAATAAACAGTACCAGCCTTTGTAGTATAAATACTAGTGAAGTAATTAAAATCAAAACCTTTTTCAATCAATTTAGCTCTTGAGCATTTCATTTTTTTGTTTGGGTTAAGAGCTTCAAGTATTCTGTAGTTTTTTCGTAATCTGTTATTGGTATTTCTTACGAGGTTTTTAGAATCTTTATTAAGACGGTTATTTTGCGCATTTCTACAGCCATCACTACAGTATTTTTTATCGATTCTGCCAATAATAACATCACCACATTCTGGACACTTTTTGCGCATAATTTTAAATTTGTATCAACAATATACTAATTATAATTTTTGAATGGTAATGATTTTTAGTTCATTAGATGGTACTAAGCGAAAGTTTTATTTCGCTATCGTAAACCCAACAGGTGCTTTAAGTTTACCAGAATCGTACATGTTAATATAAATAGAAACGGTGTCTTTTGCGTTTTCCCATGTTACTCTGTAATTATCTAACATGGCATAACCCATCAATCCATTTTTACTTTCTACTGGGCAACAGCTACCTGCTCTAAAGTATGAAATTGCTTCACCATTAGGACCAGTTAGAGCATTGAGATAACGTCGTTCATTTCTAGGACCTTCCTTTTCTTTAGAGCCACCAACTTCGACTGCATTTTCTGGTGTTAGACCATATGTTTTATCTGTAGAAATTTCTGTTATTAAAAACGTATTACTATCCTTTAAAATTTGGGCAACATTTTTATTTTCAGCATTCACTTTATTTGATGGAACTTCTTTTTTAGAACCACATGATATTAGTAATACGGTTAGGGCAAATAAGATAGCATATTTCTTCATTCTATTAGGTTTGGTTTAGTGCTTCTAATTTAATGAATTAAATTGATAAAATATATAAAGTAACTATGTTGCTTAAATTAATAGCTGCCATAATTTCTGTCTAAATAATCGATCATGTTTTTATAAAATGTAATAATAGGAACCAATGTCTTTTCTTTGTTATTAAAGCCTAAATAGAACTGCGTATTGAGTATATAATTCTCATTTTTTTGGTAGCCTTTTATAATAGGCTCAAAAGCTTCTTTCTCTGCTAGCTCTGTTAACTGGGTTGCTTTTAAATTTTCTAAAATTGTTCTTTCTAGCAGTCTGTTAGAAGATTTAATAGACCATCTTTTAGCTTTAAAGCTAAGTAATCTCGAAAAATGACTTCTTGTAGTTAATTCAATATTAGGAATGATTGTTTTGGGTATTAATGTGGTTTCTATTACAGCCATATTATGATTACCAAATTCATATTTAATTTGAATGGTATGCTGATGGTAAGGAATCTTTATTTTATAAATATCTATTTCTAATGTAGAATTTTCTATACCAGTAACTCTTCTCGTTTTAAGATGATAATTAGTTTGGTACTCATCTGCTAGTTTTTGAAACGCTTCTTTAATCATCCTTGCACTGAATTAATGGCCTTTTCTAATTTATCGAGTTCGGTTTTAATAAGTGGTTGTAATTTAAATTCTTTTGTATGTTTAATATAGTTTACGGCAGATGCATAATTTTTTCGTTCAAACTCTACGTTGGCCAAGTTGAGTAATACAATAGAGGTGTCATTTTTAGTTCTTAGTCCAATACGGTTGGCTTCTATAAGATTTGTATATGCATTGTCCCAGTCTTCTTTTTCAGAATCTATAATACCTTTACTAAAATAATAATAGCTCTTTTGCCCTTTGCTTAATCGATCAGGATTTTTAATCATTGAAATCAAAGCTTCAGCTTTTTTAAAGTTTTGTTTTTTTAACTGTTGAAAGGCAGCGTAAACGGTTCCTGATTTATAATAACCATAAACAAATAAAGCACTAGCAATTAACATCATTACCATATTAGAATACATGGCTTCAGTGTAAAAAAAAATGGCTGTTATTATTCCTATAATAACAAATATGAGTCTTAACGTTGGTGTAAACATTGAAACTTTGTGATATTAATAATTTAATATTTATATCAATTTTATCTAGGAGAAGCTTCTATTAAACTTTTTAGTTTTGATGGTAAACCTTCAAATACAACTGCTTTCTTAGGATCGTTTAATTGATATATAATAAAATCTGAATTTACAGTTTTACGTTTGCTTTTCAATGTTATTTCAAAAGTTTTATTATCAACTACATATTCAAATAAATGTATATAGAATGCAGATGTCTTGTTCGGTTTTATACGTTCAGTAAATTTTAGATACCCTTTAGTAATAATTCCATTGTGCAGGATATCAACGATTTTCTTTTTTTTAAAATGCCACTGAATAATAGAGGTTAAAAATGCTAATTGAAACACAATAGCTATTCCTTTCCAAAAGAAACCTTCTGTAATGAGATATTTAGGTTCTGAGCTAAACAGGTCGTAATTTATAACTGCAAAAACTATAATCACAATTATAATGATATAGTAATTTCGGTTTAAAATTTTGGCAACGTTAGTTGTGTTAGGCAATTGTAGTTTCCCTGTTTTCAATTTACTTTGATATTTCTAAGTGAATGTATATTGGTTAAATATAACATAATTAGAAATGAGGTTTTAAACAACGTAAACTAAAATCATAATAAATTATCAGTTAATATAAATCCTCTTAGTACTCTCTATTTTTGAAGTGTAAACTTTTGGCAGAAACATCTTCACATGGTGTTGGTACTAAGCTTTATCTTTACGAAATATCAAAAATTTGGCATCTTTTCCTTGGATGCTCATTAACTTAAAACTCATTGATTTCTCAGCAATCACAAGCTTTTAAGTGTTTTTAAACAACTACAATCGTTTACAAACGAATGTAAGTGATTAATTACCGAATATAGTTTGCAAGCCATTACATCTTTGCAGTGTCGAAACATAAGAACTCGATAGTATTAACTGTTTAACCATTAAAATTTAGAAATTATGAACACGCTTAAAAACAAAGTACAGTTGATTGGTAACTTAGGTAATGATCCAGAAATTACTAATTTTGAATCAGGAAAAATCCTCGCTAAATTTTCTATCGCTACAAATGATAGTTATAAAAATGCGCAAGGCGAAAAAGTAAATGACACGCAATGGCACAATGTTGTCGCTTGGGGAAAAACCGCTCAAATTATTGAAAAATATATTACGAAAGGAAAAGAGATTGCAATAGAAGGTAAGTTGACGTCTAGAACTTGGGAAGATAAGGATGGCATAAAGCGATACACAACAGAAGTAGTTTGTAACGAGCTTTTGATGTTAGGTAAGAACTAAATTGTTTCATTTTTATATAAAAAGAGCAACCCATGGGTTGCTCTTTTTGTATAATTAACATATTTGGCAGAGTAATGATTAATTTATTCTACGGTTAAAGTATATTGAGGTGTTTTATTTAATGGACAGAAATAAATGTATTTTCCTTTTTCTAAGTTGGTTACATTACTAGTTTCACTAGTATTGTTTTCTACGGCTTTAGTAACGTAAGCCGTTTTAATGTGATTTTCTGGTTTCGATGCATCCTTTCCTTTAGGGACCAAAACAAATCCTACTTGGTTACCAACATTATTGTTGGCAATTTCAAAAATGTAACTTCCTTCTGTTAATGTTAATGATTTCTGAGTGAATTCACCTTTAGTTTGTTCTAAGGTTACGGTTTTTGCTTTAGCTGTTAATTGATCTTGTGCATTTACGTTTAGTGTAAAAGTTAATGCTATAGCTATAATTGCGATTATGTTTTTCATTTTTTTTTTATTTTAAAGTTTATAATTAATTATTTAGTTTCTAATTCTAAAGGTTGTGCTAAGGGAAAATCTACAGGAACTAATGTTGTACTGTGTACATAATTAGAAATTGTTTTATCTCCAACTAAAGAAATAGTATCAATTAAGTTTCCTTTTGTATAACCTGCATTAAAATAATTTTCTAATACAGTTTGGTCTGTTTTCCCTCTATTTTCGGTAATGTTTTTAGCCAATTTTGCTAAAGCATCAAGTTTGTTGTTAATTGATGAATAGCCAGCTCTAAACTCTAATATTTGCTCGTCTGTAAAGCCATTCATCTTGCCTATTGCTGTATGTGCAGATAAACAATAAATACAATCGTTTACTTGGCTTACTGCAAGGTTTACAACTTCTTTTTCTTTAGCTGATAAAGATGTTTTTGCATTGGCAAAATTTAAGTAGTTTTCTAATGCTGTGTCACTATTAGCGTAAGTGGCATACAAGTTAGGCACAAAACCAAGTGCTTTATTAAGGTTGTCAAATATGGCTTGGTTATTAGCGCTTACGTCTTCTCTTTTTAAAATATTAAATGTGCTCATGTTTTTAAATAATTTTACTCTAATCTTAAATTAGAAAGTTTGTGAATTGTTTTATGTTTTGATGGTACAAAGTTGCTTCAAATCTCAATGTCAAAAAATGGTTGTTATTCCCAATGACATGTCAATTTTTCCCAGTGATAGAAATTAGCCTATATAAGGCTTTTCTGCATCACAATAAAAGTCGTGAATGTGCTTTTGAGCACAATGTGTTTCGGTATTAATAGTGCTTGCTATTTTTTTTGGACTATTGGTAAAGATCTCTATGAGATTGAATATAGATTTGTTTTTAAATTTCATCTTACTGTTGTTTTAATGTTACAGTGCAAAGATGCTCTAGATATCAATGACATAAAATGAAGAATTTGCCCTTAAGCATGTCAATTTTTCCTAACTATGAGTTTTAAGGCGTTTTTTATAGTCTGAAGGTGATATGGAAGTGATTTTTTTAAACAAGCGACTTAAGTGTGATGCGTCTTCAAAACCAATATCATAAGCAATTTCTTTTGCTGTTTTATCAGTATAAACTAATTGACGTTGGGTTTCTAGCACAATACGATCATGTATAATTTGTAATGGACTTCTATTTAACTTGGCAAAGTTATTAGAAAGCGTTTTTGGCGATCTGAATAATTTTTCGGCATAGAAAGATACGCTGTGTTCTGTTTTAAAATGTTGCTCAACTAAGTAATTAAATTCACGCAGCAAATCTACTTTAGAGCTTTTAGGCGATTCTGTAATGCCTTCCTTAGCTTTTAATAAACGAGTGGTTTTAATGATAAATCTTGCCATTAACATTCTGAGCATTTCAGCTTGAATGTTATCTTCAGTTTCTAATTCGTCAATAAAAACTTCATGTAGCGTATCAAATTTTAGTTGCTCAACAGTATCTAAATGAATAATAGGAATATTGGTATTTCCAAAAAATAAAATACCAACACAACTTACTTCCTGATCATGATCTTTAATACAATAAAATTCACGATTAAATTGATATACAATGGCATGCTTACCATTAATATATTGAAGGTATTGAATTGGTGTAAGTGCTAATATACTATTGGCAGGTACTGTAATAGGTACATTGTCTATAATTAACTCTACAGCTTCTAACTTCGCCCAAATAAATGTAAATAACTCACATTGTTTTGCTGTTTTAAAGGCGCGCAAATCATCCGCATTGCCAATACTAAAAATGGCATTTGTAGAAAATTCTTTAAATGTGTAAATCATAGCTCTTAAGTCTATAAAATCAACTAAAAATTACAAAAGAGCTAGATTATTTATTTAAAAAATGATAAATAAAGCGATTTGTGTTTCAGGTTTTAGAATAGAACGTTCTATTGATTTACGTTTTTACAATTCTGTTATTCTAACGCTTCAACTTGGATAGTATTTTCGTCTATTTTACTATTCCCTATAAAGTGAAAACTGATCATAATTAACGTAGATATAATGGCTATGACAAGGTTTGACTTTCTTTTATTAAGACTTTTTATTATAATGCTGACATTAAGTAGGTAAAAGATAATGAGAACACAATAGTGAAATAAATACACAAATAAACCGTCTGTAAGATGATCTCCTCCTTTAGAAACATAATCTGTTTTATTGGAAAAATTTAAAATAGATGGTAAGTGAATCGCTATGAAGGTGTATAGTGCAATTAATAATAAAATACTATTAGTGATTATTAAGGTTTTATTTTTCATTTTTATTTGGCCATTTATTCTCCTATAGGTCTTGAAGGCTCGAGATCAAAGTCTTCAGCTCTTTCTACACTTTCGAGATTATTATTAACTATCATTTCGTTAGGACAATCGTCGTCATCTAAACAGCTTATTACAGCAAACATCATTGTTAGTAGTATTGCAAAGTTGAATGTTTTATAAGCGTACGCTTTTGTTTATTTGCATTTAAGTTAGTTAATCAATAAGGTTTCAATATCAATACATTATGCTAATGACTAGAAAAGTAGCCATACATTTGATAGATAAATAACGCAACACCTGCTAAAATTAAATACCAATTAACCGCTTTATAAAAAGCAGAAAACTGATTGCTTTTTCTGGCAAGTGTAATTAAGAATACAATAGGGATTAATGCTAATATTTGCCCTATTTCTACACCTAAATTGAAACACAAAATCTTTGCTAATAATTGATCAGTACCTAAATCAAATGACTGCAGTTTAGTAGACAATCCAAACCCATGGATTAACCCAAAAATACCAACCATTAATAATAAATTAGGAACATTAATATTTAGTTTTTTAAAGCCATTTAAGTTTTCAAAACCTTTATATAAAACACTTAATGCAATCACAGCATCAATTAAATGATCATTGGCGGTAATACCAGCATATGTTGCGCCAATTAATGTGATACAATGGCCTATTGTAAAAACACTAATAAATTTAAGAATGTCTTTAAAATTCTTTAAGTAAAATACAACACCAGCTAAAAACAGAAGGTGGTCATAACCTGTTAGCATATGAGTTGCACCAACTCTAATGTAAGCCCATAATCCGCCTTGTAGCAAAAGCTCTTGGTCAGCATCAGTGACACCATGAGCGATGCCTAAAACCGGAATCATTAATAATGTAACAGTTAATGACCGTTTGAAATTAATTGCCATTATGACTCTTTTTTTCTAAAGATTAAAAATAAAATGGCGACAATAAAAACACTAGCTAAAATGAAAACCCATATTGGTAATCCATTCTCATCTTCATGATCGTGACTGTGACTATCTGTTTTAGAATTAGGATCGTGAGAGTGGCTAACACCAAAAGTAAGTGTTGCCCATTTAGATTTATGAGTTAGTGTATCGCTATCAATAACATTTTTCATACTAATAGTGCGTACATAGTAAGTACCATCTTCTGGCAAGTCTACTGTAACAATACCCTTATCATTAGTTTGTAATTGTTGACCATTAGTGTGCGAATGCTCTTTTTCAGAATCGTCATGTGCGTGGCTATGACTATCAGAGGTAGTTGCATCTTCATGGCTGTGATGTTCTCCATCGCTCTCATGGTTGTGGCTGTCGTTGTGCGAATGCTCATTGGTATTATTAGCATGCTCATGCTCATGGCTTCCTCCTTCATGCTTATGTGCTTTACCTTCATCGCTATGTTTGTGTGTATGATTATCTTTAACATAATTTGCAAAAACGAGTTGGTTAGTCAGTGGCTCACCATCGAGTAGTAACAGTAAATCTAATTTTTCGCCACTATGCTTTTCATAAGGATTTGCTTGTGGTACAAACTCAATTGGGTAACCCAAAATGGTTTTCCAGTCATTACTTTTAATATCACCAACTTGATATATGGCTTTTACATGTTTTTGATAATTTTCAACAGCGTCTTGATCTAATAAACTATCATTAGTTCGTTTTTTCAACATATCAAATACGCCATCACTTTTTAAGTAGGCATTGAATTTTTCTGCAGTTAATTCTATATTTCTATCCTTAGTAGAAACACCTGCAACGTATGTACCAGGTTTACCGACATTAAATGTTAATTGCGTTAGGGTTGTGTCTTGATCTTTCCATGACGCTGAATCTATTGCAGTACGTTTACCGTGAGCTACAATAGAGGCATCTAAAATGCGATCGCGTGTTATGGTATTTTCACTACTCTCAAAAGTTCCGTTGTATAAACTTAGTGTGGTTTCTTGATTGGGTTGTAAAAAATAGGATTCCATTTTTATAAACAGATCATGACTACAAAACAGTATAAAAGCCAATAGTAGATAAAATGGTGTGCGAAATTTAGTTATTAATTTTTTAGAAAATTTTCCGTTATTTAATATCATAATTTGTTGTTTAATGATTTCAATATACAAAAAGAATTAGTCTAATGAAGACATTAGGGAACAAGTAATGACTAAAATAAATTTGCTTTTTAGTTTTTATTTGGTCTAGTTTTTTGATGTAGAATCCATGATGGTGAATTTCAGTTTTTTTTTTAAAATATGTTGTTTTAATTTCTAACCAATAGCACTGTTTGTGGTTTTGGTTTTTTGCAACTACAACTCTGTGTTTTATTTCTGTCCAAGTTGCTGGTGAACCATTGACCTGAAACATAAAAAATCGTACTTCAACATTAGCAGGTTTTTTAAATGCACTATTTTTCTAGTCGTCATTATTCGGTCTTCTTTTTTCAATAAATTCTTGATTGTTTGATTTCAGGAAGGCTTCAATTTCATCATCAAAAGATTTTATCTTTCTGTAGTATAGAATTTTTATATGGCTAAACACCATATATAAAAGGCAACAAAATAAAATTATGACAAAAAAGTTTTCCATTTGTTTGGTTTTATATCATGAACTTAAATCGATTTTTTAGTTTCAAGAGTTTATTTATTCTAAAATCCATAATGTCGTCTTTTTAAACTATCAATACTCTTCATTAATTTCATAGGTGGAAGTCCAATTGAAATTCTTCTATCATCGAGTTTATCAAATTCTATAATATCTTCTTCTCCTGAATTATCATAAATTCCATAGATGAATTTTTTTTCTTCTGGCACACGTCTTTGATAACTATCCACAAAGTTTCCGAGGCTATTTGGTGGTGCTTGACCTGTTTTAATTAATTCTTTAAGCGTCTTTGTCCAATAATCGAAATCATCAAAATGAAACAGTAAAATCATTGGATTTACACTTTTCTGGTCTATTTTATATCCTCCAATAACTTTGTCATCAGGATAACCATAGGTTGCGATAATTTGTTTTAATTCTATTTCATTTATAGTATCAATACTGTCACACTTTTGTTGATTATATTGACCTCTTTGTCTATATAGTTGGTCAATTCTTGTCATTTCACTTACTTTTTTTCTCAATTCTAGGTTGATAGAATTAAGGTATTGTGTGTGTAACAAATCAAATTCTTTTTCTACATCATGCCATTGGGTTGTGTTAATGATATTTTGAAAAGCCGCATTGGTTTTAAAATCATCTAATTCATAACCTTTTAAAATTAATTTTCTGATGAGTTCAAAAGTTTTTTCGTTTTTTCCGATATGAGCAGTGGATTCAGCATATTTTTCAATTTCGTAAATCATACTTTGGTTAATAAGTTCGCACTTATTTTCTACAGTGGACATTATTTCTACAACCTTTTTATAATCTTTTTTGTAGTAAGCTTCTTCTGCTAAATAAACATCTTGATAGTAATTTTTGATATAGTTATATGCTTCCTTTTTTTGACAAGACAGCATTAAAAAAACCAATAATGTTCCTATAATTATTTTGTTCATTAATGTGCGTTTAAAATGGTTGTAAAGTGTTTTTACATTTTCTTTAAAATCCAATTCGATATTTTTTCAATCCGGAATATTATAATTAATGTCAGTATAGTTTTTAGAATATACTTAGGAAATGCAAAATCTGGTAATTCTAAATCTTCGTTACCGTTCATTACAGATATAAATTTAAAACAGTAATCAATGAATTCTGGGATGAGGTAGATTAATTGTGCCAACCAAGTAACACCAACAGTTAATAGAATCACTTTGGTTAAAGATTTAGGGGTGAGTTCCGTTTTTATTTCTTCTTCTGATTTAATTAGTTTTTCAGCAATCCATTCTGCTTTTATAAAAAGAAATAGTGAAACAGTAATGTTGGCTATTGTCATAAACGCTCCTGTAAAATATAACTTATCAATTGGTTCAGTTAATAATTTATCGAATTGTGCCATTATCAAAGCGCCATAAATTGAGAGGAAATAAGACCCAAAATGATCAAAAATCTTAGTGAATAAATATAGTCCTGCTATTCTAATTGTAAGTGCTGATAAAACTCGGTTGGTCATTATTTTTTGGTTTTAGTCTTCTGTGGTCTCACGTGTTTTTACTTTCTGTTTTGATTCACACTTTTCATTATAATAGTCCACAACAGATCCAATTCCATAACGGTTAAAAAAATCTCGAGTATTAATTTTGTCTATTAAATCCGTACAATCATTAAAAAATTTTGGTGCAATTTTTTTTCTAAATCTATTTGAGTACGTATTACCTTGTCTTAGGTCTATAATTGTATCATTATCTTTTTTTGAAATGTAATAACTAGTAGTTGTATAAGTCATTCCAAAACCTCCTGTTGCTATTGCATTTGTATTTGTAGTTGTGTTTTTTATATAGAGATTAACCTTGCCAGCTTTATAAATTTCTAATAGTTTATGATGTTTCATGCCATCGAAATAAGTGAATTTATACTCATAACTTTTATCATAATCGTCATAATGAATTGTCACTTTTTTGACCTTTTTTTCAGTCTTATAGCTATAGATCTCTTTTTCTGATTTTTTTTCCTTTCTGTAAAGAATATTACCATTCAACTTAATTCTGCCATAACCTTTTATTTCGGTACTATCGGTAAATTGAATAGTGATTTTATCTTGTGAATATGAAACAGTGATAGTAAAGACGATAAATAATACTATAAAAATGTTTTTCATTGTTTTAAATTTAATCAGCAAATGCGCAGTCAACTTCTATTTCTTGAGGACCATCAAAGGTATCTATGGTTTTTGTGCAAGGCTCTTCATCACATGATAAAATAATTGATCTCATAAATATCATAAATAATAGTTTTTTCATTTCTTAATTAAATTTGGTTGTGTCAATAATAGGTTTGATTAATAGCTTGTTTTAGCCACTAATTTAGTAAATACAATTGAAATAGAAGGTTGATATGGATTTTTGTAAGTAGGCTAGTAGAAGTAATTAATTTTATATGGTGTTAGGCAACGTTATTATTCTTTAGGATATAATACTTCTATTCCAACCATAGGATTTGAAATTCCAGTTTTAGTTCGTTTGAATTTTTTATGTTCTATTGAGCTACCTTTCCAACCTGAATTATGATAATTAGACCAAGTTCTGGCGTTTTTATCTTTGTTAATTGTGTATCTAAACATTGGACCGAAACGAGCATATTTTTTTACTTTACCAAAAGTGTTAACCATTTCTATTCCTATAAAAACTCCGTTTATCGGAAAATTTATATCAAAATCCTTTACATCTATCCATAAACGATATTTCTTATTTTTTGGTTTGACATAAAGGTTCTTGTTGTGTAACAATTTTCGTGGTTTGTTATTAATTGAGTCTAACTCGTAGATTTTTATATTTAAAGTGGCTATATATTCAGCGTTTTTTCTTTTCTTTAAATCAATGTAGATTCGCTTTAGCTTTCCTTTTATATTTTTTGGATTATCTATAAAAATTGCAGTTTCGTAGCCAATTAAAGAAGTAACTCCAATATTTCCCTCTTTTTTGTCTCCTAATAATTTTTTATCAGTATATTTTATTTTTTTGCTTGATATTAAGACTTCATCTAAATTTTCAACTCTCGGTTTTAATAATATCTCAAATTTTATTGCTTTTTTTAGATTAATTAGAGGCAAAATTTTTGATTCATAACCAAGGTTAGAAATTTTTAAAGTATCCGTAGTAAAATTTTTTATTTCTAATTCAAACCCTCCAAATTCATTTGAATATGTTCCTTTTCCATTTTTCAGAACTATATTGGCAAAAGCTACATTTTCTCCAGTAACTGAATCTTTTACGGTTCCATTTATAGTTTGTGAATTAATTAAGTTAATGCTAATTAAAAAAAGTAAAAATGAGATTTTTTTCAAATTATGTGTTTTCTTTTGCGGTTGAGTTTTAATGTTGCCTAACGGTTACGTATATGAAATGTTGCGTGTTTGTGTGCGAGGATTTTCCGAAGGAAAATCGGATGCAAGCAAACAAAGCAACTCACATTGGTTAAGCACAAAATAGCAATTTTTTATATACAATGTTAGCCATCTGGCTTTTCATCTTAATATTTCAGTCAGATAAACAATTCCGAATATCCAACCTAAATACAATATAGTATAAGTCAACGAATATATTGCAGAAATTCCGATATCTCCTTTCGTTTCTGTTGATTTTGAAAACACAAATTTTAAAGCTCGAAAAAACACCCAATAAAGCATTGCTAAAATTATAAAAATCGAAATCCAAAAAAATGCCTCCAGCAAAATCAGAAGAAGGAAGATTATAATAGTCATTCCAATCCAGAGTAGAATCGACATTATTAATCCACCAATTCCGTCTCCAACTTCTATACTAGGCAAATCAGGTGCAGTTCCAGATTGTGCAATAAAATCTCCAGTCTTAAATTCTCTAAATTTAGGAAAATTGTCTTTTAATCCAATTCCTTTGTAAAGGCCATAAGTCATAAACAAGAAAAGTACTGTTCCAATTATGGACAACGATAAATATAAATTCGACGTTACATTTCGGTTATAATTTTCGCCAGTCAGATAAACAGTAAGAATTGTAATTCCGATGACAAGTAACGAAACTATAAAGACGGATTTTCCTTTTAAATATTCCTTTTTATTTTTCAATATGGATTTTTTTCAGCTTGTGGCTAACGTGTTTGTGTATGGCTTAGTTGCGTGGTTTAGCGACTAAGTTAGCAAAAACCCACGAACCCGAGAAAATTCCAGCGGAATTTTCGTACGTAAGCTCAAAAAAGCAATTAAATATACACGGTGTTAGCCACAGTAATTTACCGTTTGTAATTATATTCGTTTCGTAATATCCAGTTTTCAGTATTTTCGAATTTCACTTCTTTCCGAATAATTAGTTCCGCTTTACCAATAATATAGATTACTCTAATTTCAGCTTTTTTATTATTATCATTTCCTGAATATTCGGTAATTATTTCAAATTTTTCCTCTGAAATTTCCCTGTTCGAAATTACATCAGCTTTATTAACTTTAGTTCCGTCTTTTGATATTTTAATTTTGTCGGTACTATTTGCGTTCTGTTCTTTTGGGTATTCCAAAAATAATTTGAATTGGTATTCATTCTTGCCGTTTTCAATTCTCAGATTAACTGGCATTGTGAATGGTTCGTTTGTTTGGTAATCTAAATATGTTAAAGTTCCTTTCCATTCTCCAATTGTATTCTCCAAAATTTCTGGTTGGACAGTATTTTGTCCAAAACTTATTGATGTAAACAGAAATATTGATAATGATAAAATTATTGTGATTATATCTTTCATTTTTTTCTTATTGTGGCTAACGTTCCATGTATGGTGTCGTAGCATCCCGCAGGGTGCTATGCACTATACATATTGTTGTGTTTTCCTTCTTTATTTTTCATTTCGTTTCTCAGCGTTGGGGCAAACATACTCTTTGGCAAGTTTTGGCTCGTGCGGTTGATTTTTGAGCGACTTGGCAATGTGTATGTTTTAGTTGGGGCTAAATAGTTCATTACATAATATTTGTTCAACTTCTAAATCTAATTCCACAATTTTTTCGATATACAAGGAGATTTTAGATATTAGGGTTTCCAGTTCTAATAATTTTTCGACTTGAAGAGATCTTCTATAATATTGGAATGAATGCATCTTTAACCATTCTTTTAAAACACTATAGCCAGAAATCTCAAAGTCAATAACATCAGAAGCAACATTTGTATATTGTTTTATTATTCCTCCAGATTCGTTTTTCAAGCATATACTATTTTCCTCAAAACTATATTTGTGATACAATATTTCGTTGTCCTCAATTGGGATATCAGGAATTGTGTAATCAGATTTTTCGATGCTTGCAAGAGTATTTCCAAATCCTGAGACACTAATAAAGAGAGTCTTATCCTTTGTGATAGGAATTTTGGGCCAGTTGCCTGCTACACCAAACAAAGCTCCTTCAAAAGAGCTCAGATATAGGTTAGAACTCAATAGAGCATAAGAGTAAAATGTCAAAAGTGTAATAATTTCATCTTGAGGTAAATCAAATTCAGCGGATAATATATTAACAAGAGTTGGGTTTATATTATTTTGATTTGTACTGTTCCATTCGCCCTTTCGTTTATATTCTGGGAAAAAATTACAAAATACTCGTGCACTACCTCGTTTGCTTAAATCATTGTCAGGAAGATTCCAGCAAAAGGATGCGAATTTGTGAAGATTATCACCAAGGTCTTCAGGAGCAGGGGAAACTATAAAGCCAAAAACTCTGTCATCTGAGTAAGCTGCTCGAACTTCAGGCCGAACCCTTGTTCCACCACCACCTAATTGTTGCAGTTCAGTTAATAATTCATCATTTAGAATTACGCTTGTTTCTAAGAACGGTCTATATGAGTAATTTTCGATGTTATTCGAATTTGCAGCTAATCCAAGTTTTGATCTAATGCCCTCGGTTATTTTAGACTGATTTGGGATTTTGCGTTGGCCATTATACCATCTTGATTTAATATTTTCAAAATCGTTTTCAGCTCGAGAAATGAACTTTGATCGTCTCTTTAATTGACCTGGTGAGGCATGAACTAATAGATGTGTTGGCGCTAGTTTTAAACCTGAACAATGTCTAAGAAAGATACCTGTATTATTTGAATCTGTAATTGGCCAGAACAAATCATAGGCTTCCTTATTAAATTGCATTTTAGGTTTTAATGAATAATCATCTTGGTCTAATTCAATTTCTTCCCAATCTTCTAAGCTGATTTCTGTCTGATTAAAAAAATCAATTTTGTCTGATTTAGATAAATGAGTAATTGAATTATAATTAATTAAAGCGGGTGTAGAGTTTTCCTCCTTAAATGTGGCGGCAAGAATTAAGCGCCCTTGTTGAGTATCAAATAGATTAATGTCTTCTGTTCCTGTTCTAAGATCGCTATCAAAGTCTAAAACCCAAATCTCATTAAACTTTTCAATAAGAAATTTCCGTGCAAATTTATAAGTAGGGTGTTTCGAAAAACTGGAAGGCAGAATTAGAACGAAAATAGATGGAGTGCTTTTTAATGCTCTATCTGCAGTCCATCTTAGGAATTTTATAAATTCATTTGATAATTGCTTTTGTGTGTTCTGACGTGAGGTTCTATTATTAGCATCAGGTCTAAAATCATTGATGAGAGCTTTAATTATTTCTCCTTCATTTTGAATTTGGAAAATTGAATCTGACGAAGGAGGGTTCCCAATTATTAATGTTAAAGGAGGTGTTGCTAAATGATAAGCTTCTTCTTGTTCTTTTACAAGTATTTTACTCAAATCATCACTGTCTTCTGAATCAGGGTCAGTGTTTAATTCAAAAAGGGAGTCACTTAATGTATTTGTAAGTTTGATTTGAACGTTTCCAGGGTAAATATCATTGATGATACTCATTCTATAATGAGCCAATGCGTAAGGTGCTGGAAGAATTTCAAATCCAATTAATTCGACTTGATCGTTCGGAGTTATCACATTCAAAATTGCTTCAATGAATGTTCCTGTCCCACAACAAGGATCGATTATTTTGTTCCCAATAGTATTAAGGTCAACATTAGGGATTGATGTTTGTATTAATTTCTTCGCAAATTCTACTGTATAAAATGCTAAAACTCGCGGAGTATAGAAAGCTCCGTAATCAAAGCGAGTGATAGGGTCATACTTCGATAAAAATATTTCATAAAGCTCATGAAAATCTGGAGCCACTACTTGGCTATCTGAAAGTTGAATATGAGCTAATAATCTTCTTAAATCGTCATACCATAATCCAAGTCTACTTAAGTCAGAATTTAGTTCTGACTCAAGCCCTTTCACTAGGGTTTTAAAAGGTATTAAATTATTAGTGTATTTTTCGTCTAATACAGAAAACCAAAATTCATGAATTCTATCATATTTAATTTTAGGCGTCTCTAAATCAGAGTTGATTATTCTATGTGCATATAGTAAACCAAAAGTTAATACTTGAGAAATAAAACTTGAAAAGTTTAATTCATCACCTAAAGTTTTGTCATGATTTAGTGAAGCTGTTTCTTTTAGTTCTCTTAATAACAGAACAGTATTTAGTTCAGTTTGGTTTTCTGTTTCATCCTCTTCTAAATTTAGAAATTCGTGTATCTCAGAGGTTAAAAGTTTTGCTCTTTTAGCAACCTCTGTTACAAGCTGGTTTTCAGAGATTATACGATGACCAATTTGCCCGAAAAAAGTTAAGAAAAGTGTTTCTAATTCAGTATTTGGGATTGGGTTATTCCAATCAATTGGTTTTTGACACGCTGAATAATTTACCTCTTCACCATTTGGTTTGAAAAGAATAAAGTCTATTCCGTCAGTCAATAAGACGGGGTTTCCAAGGGTTAAATATTTTTCTACCTGATTTCGATAAGCTTCTTTGTTTATATAATTTTTACTATCAATCCCTTTGGCTTCAACATATCCATAGACACCCATAGAATCTGCGTTATGAAATCTCCAGTCTGGTCGTCCAAGTTTATTTTGGTTTTTCGGTTCAGGAATGGTTACTATTTTTGAGTCTATTGCACTAGCTGTATTTTTAAAAAAATTATCTAAACTAGTCCTGAATGATAGTTCTGCTGTCGTTTCTCCTGATTGGCTTGCTAATACTTCCTGATGGAGTTCGGATAAATAATTATTTAGGATTTGACTGAAGTTCATTTTAGAGCTTTTATTAATTCTCTACCAACTGCAACTGCTAAATTCACAGGAACAGCATTACCAATTTGTCTTGCTATATCGACTTTATTACCAACAAATTCAAAATCATTAGGAAAGGTTTGGAGGAGAGCTCCTTCTCTTAAAGATATAGTTCTATTCTGCTCTGGGTGCCCAAACATACCTCTTGTGAAGCTATCGAAACGAGCTGTTATTGTTGGAGCTACATCATCCCACTTCATTCTGCCATATACATTACGATGGCCAATTTTATCTGCACCTGCTTTATGGCAATCGGCCAGAAGATGTTCAGGTAAAAAAGCCATTCCTTGCCCTTGTTTTACATATTTAATTCTTTTGACATTGAGGTCAGATAACTTATCGCTTCTATGATGCTTAATATCTGGATGTTCTTTCCCGTTTTTTGGAGTGGCAGGCAGATGACCAATTGTATCTCGAACACTTATTTTTTTTGTGCTGGGTGTCGGGTATGAGAATTTTAATGGTGAATCTGATTTCTTTTCACCAACTATTATTACTCTTTTTCTTCTCTGAGGAACTCCATATTCTTGAGCATTTAATATGTTTTTGTGAATATGATATCCATTCTGTTCTGCATAACTTAACGCATCTTCAAGTATTTGTTTTCCTCTTTTTCCATTTAATCCAGGTACGTTTTCTAAAAGAAAGAATTTAGGGGATAACGCGATCATTTTTTCTATAAAGACAAACACGAAATTATTCCTGTCATCCTGATCCGATCCAATTCTTTGAATTGAAAAACCTTGACAAGGAGGTCCTCCAGCAAATAAGGATAATTCACCTTTTATTAGTCCTAACTCATTCATTGTTTCAATAGGATCAAATTCTCTTATATCTAGTTCCTGAATTTTATGACTAAAATATTTTTTATTACGTAACTGAGTTTCTACAGAACATCTGTCAATATCAAAACTATAAAGAAGGTCAAAGCCAGCTTTAGATAGCCCCAAACTTAAACCTCCAGCACCCGAAAACCCATCTATACATGTAAAGCTCATAATGATATCGTTTCTGAAATTGATTTGCTCGAATATGAACTTCTTACAGGTGATGTTATAGACTCAATTCCACTATCAATAGATTTTTTTTCATTAGATAAAGCTCTTATAATTTGAGAAGCTATGGCAATTGATAATAGCGGGGGAACCGATTCTCCAATTTGCTTAAAACAATGATCTAAAGAGCCCTGGAAATCATATGAATCTGGAAAGCTTTGAATTCTTGCAGCTTCTCTAATTGTTAACCCTCGGTTCTGTTCAGGATGAATAAATCTTCCACTTGCTGGGTTTCTTGAATATTGAGTTAATGTAATAGAAGGTTTGTCCCAATACAATCTACCATAAACATCAGAAAACCCATTCACTTTGTCAAGACACTTTGGACCAATACCTGTCGGTCTATTTCCTCCGTCTTTTGGTACTTGAGAGATTGTCTCTATAGTACTTAATTTATGTTTTGCACTTTTATGAAATTTATCGTTCGATGATACTTCACCAGCAGCGACTTTAGGTAAATCATATATAGCATCACGTACAGTAATGAATTGATCTTTTTCAAGAAGTGGAATTGGTAGTTCAAATTCCATTTTTGATGCAATTATTATCGCTCTGAATCTTGCTTGGGGTACCCCAAATGAAGCAGAATTATATATAGTTTGCTTTACAGTATAACCGTTTTTTTCTAAAATTTTCCTGGCTTCATCATAATGTTCCCAATATTTTTTACCCAAAATCTCAGGTACATTTTCCATTACAATAAAGTCTGGATGCAGTTTTATTGCTGTCTCAGTAAATGCGCCAATCAGAGTGTTTCTTTCATCATCTTTATCCCAGTTTTTCTTTCTATGTGCAGAAAAACCTTGGCATGGAGCACAGCCTATTATTACTAAAGGGCGAGTTTTTTTTTGCGGTAAATTAAATTCTTCTCTTATTAGTTTTACTCCATCTTCATTACATAATTCTTTTATGTCTTTATTTAATGTTTTGCATTTAAAATTGGTCTTGTAAGAATCTAATGCTTTTTGATTTATGTCCACAGCACCAATAAGATTGAACAGTTTTGATTTTCCGATAGCTGAAAACCCTAGAGACATACCTCCGCAACCGGAAAAAAAATCAATAACATCAATAGAACCTGACGGCTGTTTTTGTATTGGTTTCCATTTATTTAAGTCCTTTTTTGCCTTTTTGAATGTTTTCGTGAAGCTCGATAAATCTTGATCAGAGTACACTTTTTTTATTTCGGAATTGATATTTGCCATATTATTTTTGTGCCCTGTGGTACTTGATTTTTTGTTCAGCAACTTTTAGAATTTCATGAGTATTACTCTCTTCCATTATCTGATAAGCCACTTGATCACTTAGTAAAATTAATTTTAGCGATTTTTCAGTGACATTAAAAACCTTAGCGATTTTGGGTAATAGAGAGCTATTTGCAGATCTCTCGCCTCTTTCAATTTTGCTCAGGGTAGATTGATCAATATCCAATTCTGCTGCTACCTTTCTCAAAGGTGTGCCTTGATTTTCCCGAAGAGATTTTAGATGCTCTCCAAAAGTTTTTTGCATATTCATATTAGATTATTTACGTCTAGACAATATTTGTCCAAATATAGTAATTTTCTTTAATTAAGAGAGGGAGTTGGTGATTAAGCTCTTTTGGTTTTTCAGCGTTGGATTGTGTGACGGCAAAAACCAAATGTGCTTAATGTGCGGTTGGTTTTTCCGAATGAAACACAACGTCTAGGCTATGGTTAGTACGGGAATTAAAAGTAAAGAACTTTCGATTAAGCACTTAGCCAAAACTTTTTATTTTGTTTTATTTTTTTCTTTATAAAGCCAAATCAAAAGATTTGGTGGTCTTCATTAAAAGCTCTAAACTTTGGGTTAAGCACCAAAACCCGTATTAATTATAGCCATTGTTGTAGCCAGTTTTTCTTATAGTGTCATTCTAAAGATTGCTATCTTTCTTTTTATTATTTCTACAGGATTATTTCCATTTTTCTTTAATTGAAGCATTTCTACTAAATCTTCATCAGATAGAACTACTATCATTTTTTTATTTCCAATCCATTGCTCTTTTATTGCGTGGTCAGATGCTCCGCCACTACCCATTCTACAATCAATTATTCCAAACATCCCACATCCATAAGGTTTTAAATAATGTGTTATATCTACGATAGGACGCTTTGCTAGTTTTTTAGAATAATTTTTAGCATCAACAACTATATAATGACCTTGGTAAATTTCTCTTATGGATTTCCAGAAAGTATCTTCTGAATCATTGCCAAAGATTATATCTCTTCGATTTCTTGAATCTAAATCGGCTAATTCATAATGAGGTATTTCTAAAGGTGGACAAAAAAGGTATTCTAAGATGTCAAAAACTGTTTGTTGATATAATGACCAGTCAGTTTTTCCTGGTTTAATATTTCCTAGCGAAGAAATTAAATTATCCTCTTTAGTTTCTAATTTTGTTTTTTCTCTTAGCTGTCGAGCAACTATTTGAGTAAAATATCTAATTGCTATTTCCTGAGTTATTTTCTCTGCTAGCTCTTTTAGTCCCCAAACTTCAATTTCACGATTCTCGGCAAATACCTTAGCGCTTTTGGTTAGACTGCTTGAAGTGATTAAAAGTAATTTAGAGTTCGGAATATTTAAATAAGTCGCTTTAGAATAAAATTGGTCTATTACACCAATATTGATTAGACTTTTATATTTTTTAATTTCAATAATCCACTTTACTGGTTTATTAGCTATGTTTTTACCTTTTTCGGTAGCAATTAAATCAACTTGCCTATCTTTTATTTTTGATTCCCCTATGACTGATTCAATAGAGTCTAAAGATTCAAAAATATCAGTAACTAGTTTTTCAAAATCGTAAGGACTTAGCTTAGAAACTAATTTTTCAAATTCCTCATATGTTGAAATATTTTCAGTCATTTTTTTAATTGGCTACAACGGTTTTGTATAAGAATAGTTGCGGGTTTGCGTGCGAGGAATTTCCGTAGGAAATTCAGAAGTAGCAAAGACGCAACTACCTTTATTTAAGCACAAAATAGCAATTATTTTTATACGTTGTTGCCATTTCGTTGATTTTTCAGAGTTCAAATTATTCCGCTAAATTCCGTTTTCCGATTTTCAGCGTTTGAGTAAATTCAGTCAGTGTTTTATTCCGTAATACTTTCCATTCCGTTTGAGTGAGTAATTCCGCAACTTGCTACATTCCGATTGAGTAAAATTCTGCTTTTCAATTCAGATTTCTCCCGAAACTTCGGGACGCAAGCGAGCTAAAAAGTCAGACGTAATTCAATTCAGAGTTTGAGTGATAATTCAGTGTTTTTTCAAAATTCCGCAATATTATTTTTCGGTTTTTACTTTCTTAAAATTCAAAAAAAAATCGAAAAAAACAGCTGCGGATTTTTCCGTTCAGAGTGCGTTCCGCAATGAATGGCAACGTTGTTGTATATGGTTTGTTGCGTGTTTTAAGCACCTAATTTATCAAATACAAACCGAATAGAAAATCCGCAAGGATTTTCGTAAGTAGGCTAGAACTAGCAATAAATTATATACGTTGTTGTGCCTAGTTTTTTATATTCAGTTTTATTTTTTGTCCGTCTTTCAAATCCTTTATCTGAAACCCTAAATCTCCGCTAAAAGCAATTAATTCCGCAAAACTAATTTTTCCGAGATTCGATTTTTCATATTCTCCGCCAATAACAGCCGACATTTTTAGACAATATTTTTCGTTTTCTTTTAATTCACCAAGTTCCGATTTCGCAATTTTCACAAGGTTAGTCATTTCCCAGTCTTCTATAAATTCAGAGTCAGATGAGATTTTATTAAATTCAGATTCCGATTCCGCAATTTTTTCGCAACTAATTTCTTCGGGACAAATTCTCCAAAATTCGTTTTTGTCCGTTTTGAAAATCACGTTGCCAAAGTCATTCGTCCGAACTATTTCGGTTGTATTAAATCCTTTCCAATTCCAAGCTTTATTTATTTCAGTAATTATTTTCTCCATTTTAAAAGCTACTAACTATGATTGCTATAAGTATTATAAGAAGATAAAATAGTATACCAGCAATTCTTGCTTTTTCGGCTTGCTCAATTTTCTTTTCAAATCCATATTTTTTATAACGTTCAAATTCAATTTGATTTGCACTTTTTGGATTTAAACGCCAATTAGGATTAACAGGAACAAAGAAAAAGGCTAGCCATTCTCCTTTTGTTAAAGGTATGGTTTTACGTTTCTCTTTATTTTCTAATTCTAGGTTCAAGCTTTGGTCAAATTAGGCACAACTCCTTATATAAAAACCTTTATTGTCGATATCCCGTAAAAATAACAGGTTATCAAAAGTTTTTGTTGTTGTTATCTTGTAAAGATAATTTTTTTAGACTACAATTTTTACATGTAAATTAATTATAAACTTTAAGTCAAAAAAATAGCAACCGTAAAGGCTGCTATTATACTATATGGTAAAAGAAAGCACTTACCAATTAAGCTACTTTCTTTAATAAATCAAAACAAGGACATTTTTTGCATCGCTTGTTTTCAGATTTTTTAAATTTTTTACAACATTTAGATTTTACCTTACCTAAGGATTCTAAACCTGTAGTTTCAAGAACTTTTATTCGTTCTTTCTTTAACTTTTTATTTTTCTTCTTTTTGCCCATCTTTAGTTTATTAGCATCGTAAAATGCTCAGAGACTGGACAAAAGTAATTATTTATATTTAATCTAAATAAATATTTAACATTTTAAGCACTTGGCGTTTCTGCGGCAGAGTTAACCGTTAGTTGTTGTATGTCTCTATCAAATAAGTATAATCCTCCTTTATCATCGCCAATCATCTTTATTTTATCTAAGATAGTCCTTGCCATTGCTTCTTCTTCAATTTGTTCTGCAACGTACCATTGTAAGAAATTATGAGTCGCATAATCTTTTTCTTGTAATGAAATATGTACTAACTCATTGATGCTTTCTGATACAAAAATTTCATGCTCTAAAAGTTTTTCAAACATAAATTTGAAAGATTTAAAACTAACATTTGGTGCATTTAGTTCTGAAATATGGGCATGTCCTCCACGCTCGTTTACAAACTTTATCAGTTTTAGCATATGCATACGTTCTTCGTCAGACTGATCGTACATAAAACTAGAAATTCCTTCTAATCCTTTTACTTCTGCCCAAACGGCCATTGATAAGTAGGTTTGTGAAGATTCTGCTTCTATTCTAATTTGTTGGTTGAGTGCTGCTTCTATTGATTTTGATAACATGTCTTTCTGTTTTTATACAAAGATAAGTATACTAAAATTATAAGTGACAATTTTCACCTAAATCGATTTTTACCAGTAATATTTAGAGTTTTACAACTTAAAAAAATTGAATGTCTTAGCTAATTATTGCGTTCTACTTATGTAATTTTAGTTGAATCCGTTTTCTGGTGACATCAACCTCCAAAACCTTTACAATGATTTGTTGATGCAGATGCACGTGCTCATTAACATCTTTTACAAAACTGTCTGATAAATTAGAAACATGGATTAAGCCACTTTCTTTAATCCCAACATCTACAAAACAGCCAAAATTGGTAATGTTATTGACAATGCCTGGTAACAATTGGCCCTCGTGAAGGTCGGTAATGGTTTTTATATTTTGATTGAATGTGAATACTTTTGCTGTTTCTCTGATGTCTATACCTGGTTTTTCTAACTCTTTAATAATATCTTTAAGCGTTAATAAACCAACAGTCTCAGACACATATTTTTTTAAATCTATTTTTTGAAGAACAGCTTTGTTACCAATTAAATCTTCAAGTGAAACACCTTCATCTTTGGCCATTTGTTTTACTATGGTGTAACGTTCTGGATGCACAGCAGAATCATCCAATGGGTTTTTAGCTCCTTTTATTCTTAAAAAGGCTGCACTTTGCTCAAATGCTTTTCCGCCTAAGCGTGGCACTTTTAATATGTCTTTTCGCGATTTAAAAACACCATTTGCTGTTCTGTAATCAAAAATGTTTTCTGCTAGTTTTGGTCCAATACCAGAGACGTAACTCAATAAGGGTTTACTGGCAGAGTTGATATTAACGCCTACTGCATTTACACAATTCTCAACCACAGTATCCAATTGTTTTTGAAGTTTGGTTTGGTCCACATCGTGCTGATATTGACCAACACCAATAGATTTTGCATCAATTTTTACGAGTTCGGCCAAAGGATCTTGTAAACGTCGTCCAATAGAAACCGAACCTCTAACGGTTACATCATAATTAGGAAATTCATCGCGTGCAATTTTTGATGCCGAATAAATACTTGCACCAGCTTCACTGACTACAAAAACTTGAATCTCGTTTTTAAATTGAATTTTACGGATTAAGGTTTCTGTTTCTCGTGATGCTGTTCCGTTTCCTATAGCAATGGCTTCAATTTTATAAGCTTCTGCTAAACTCGAAATCTTTTTTATAGCGCCAATACTGTCGTTTTTTGGTGCATGCGGATAAATGGTTTCGTTATGTTTTAAATTGCCTTGTGCATCTAAACACACCACTTTACAACCAGTTCTAAAACCTGGATCTATAGCTAATACGCGTTTTTCGCCAATAGGTGAACCCAATAACAATTGTTTTAGGTTTTTAGCAAAAACAGTAATGGCAGATTCGTCTGCTTTTTCTTTAGCATTATTTAAAGCTTCGTTACTTAACGACGGAAAAAGTAATCGTTTATAAGCATCTGAAATGGCCAACTCTATTTGGTCTGCACATGCGTTTTGACTTCTTATAATTTTATTATCAATACGTTCTAAAACTCTAATCTCATCAACTTCAATTTTCACACGAATATAACCTTCGCTTTCTGCTCTTAAAATGGCTAATAAGCGATGTGATGGAATTTGTGATAAAGACTCAGACCAATCAAAGTAATCTCTAAATTTCTGGGCTTTTTCATCTGTAGATTTAGACTTTACAACTTTGGTAGTAATTTGTGCACGACGCTCTAATTCGTTTCGTAGGTTGTTTCTAATGTCAGTACGTTCATTAATCCATTCGGCAATAATATGTCTGGCACCTTCTAAAGCATCTTCTGTGGTTGAGATGTCGCCTTTTACGTATTTGTATGCAACAGATTCTATATCGTTGGCATTTTGGCTCATTATAATTTTAGCCAAAGGTTCTAAGCCATTTTTACGAGCCGTTTCTGCTTTTGTTTTTCGTTTTTTCTTAAAGGGTAAGTATAAATCTTCAAGTGTTATTAAGTCTTGAGTTTTTGAGATTTTTTGTTTTAAGTCTTCCGTTAAAATAGCTTGTTCTTCTAAGGCTTTTAAAATTGCTATTTTCCGTTTTTCTAACGCTTCAAATTGTTCTTTATATTTTACGATATCGGCAACTTGTACTTCGTCTAAATTTCCAGTGGCTTCTTTTCTGTAGCGCGAAATGAAGGGAATGGTGCAGTCTTGGTTAAGAAGTTCTACTGTGTTTTTTATACTGTCTTTTGGCAGTTTGGTGTGTTGTAAAATGTATGTTATCATCATAATAAAAGAGACCTTATAAATCATATTTTATAAGGTCTCTAAGATATTTAACTCAATTGTATTTGCCGAAAATAAATTGAAAAATTTATTGTTTTTCGCTCACAGCTATAGTTTTTGAAGTGCTAATAAAATTTCCATTTCCTGCCACACCCTCAATAAACAATATTGCATCTGCATTAGAATACGGCATATTAAAAACTAAATTACCATTGTTGTCAATTTTACCATTTGGTATCCAGTCTATTACTCCAAAATTGTTAAAAAACTCATTATCGTTTAAACTGTAGATTGGTGTATAGAATTTTTTGTTTTTAGAGAATGTTAAAGGATATTCATAAGCTCTAAATGATTCTCTTGATGCTACAGAATTGCCACCTTTTTTTGAGTATATTTTTATAACAGGTCTTGTCCCATCTAACAATCCATTACCCATTCCGTGTTTATTAATAGTAACATAATCTACCTGACTCATTTGGTAATTTACCAACATATTGGTTGTATTTAACCTAGTGTCATCAAGATAAAATACAACAGGACTACCAGTTTCGCCAGGATCTGTTAATAAACTCTGTCTTTGTCTATTAAATATCAATTCTCCAAATTGTTCATATACCGAAAACCCTCTTGTATTTAGGTAGTATATAAGGTTAACGTCTTTATAAATACTCTTGTCATCTATAACATCTACAGCAGTAAGAAATGGGCTTCCTTTTAATTGATTAATGCTATTTATTCTATCATTGTCACCAATTACTAAAACTTCTTTCAGCTCTTCACCTTTATTTAACTTTAAAGGTTGTACAGATTTTAATGAGGTATAACTTTGCTCTTTTGGATTAAGTGTCGCTGCACCATCATTATAAGTCGGAATTTTTAACGGATAAAATTGAGCATATAATTTAGGCATTTCTGAAACGCTTTCTTTTCCTATTGCTCCAATTGACAAGTTTTCATCCGTCATTGGGTATAAGCCAGTTAATTTAAATCCGTTTTGATCATTTGATAAATTTACGGTTTCTATTACATTGTTTTGATTTGGGTAGACAACAAAGTCAGATTTAGAATTATTGTTGGTCACATTAACACTAATGCCATCTTCAAAAACATAAGAGGTATTTACTTTATTATTAATAATAGAGTGCCAATCATAACTGCTCCATCCTTGAGTAATTAGTAATCGGTCTAAATCGTATTTCTTTTTATCATTGACATCGGTAAAATAATATGATGCGTTTTCTACAGGGCTTTCTAAATAAGGCTGTAAATACGTATTAGAAATAATATTTTGATGACTTAAGTAAGATTTTGTATCACTCGGTAATACAGATATACTGATATTAGTTTCATTATAAGAAGGAGCTAAACCTTCTAAGTTTATGGTCACTTGAATAGAATCTTTTTGGTTTTCGATTGCAGGATTACTTAGTTTAGGCATATTAATTCCATCGTAATTAAAATATAATCGCTCTAATATTGGGTTCTCATTCAGATCAAAAAGCGTAAATATGTTAACACCAGCGAAAAGTGATTCTGTATTCAATTGTTTTAAAACGGTTGTGTCATTAAACTGAACATCTATTGTTTTTAAAACACGACCATTATGCCAAACGAGCTTAAATGATTCATTTTTAATACGCGATAGTGTGTGGTTATTAGTATTTAACTCAATAGACAAGGTGTTTTTAAGACGTTTTATTTTTGTAGAAATACCATTGAACTTAATGTCATTGATAACATAAGTAAATGTTTCATTTAAATATTTTATTTCAACTTTATAGTTTTCATTCATTATTGGTTTTAATAGAAATGAAGATATACCTAAAGTGTTCGTTTTAAAATGCGTTAAAATGTTTTGGTCTTTATCATAAACAGTACCTTCTGCATTTGCAACGCCTAAACCTGCTTTGTTTTTAATAATAACACCAACATTAGAATTTACATTATTTATAAAATGACCACCTTCTGGTAAAAACTGAGCATCAATTTCGTTTTTAACAATACGATTTTCTACAGTGGTATTAATTTCTGGATCAATGACTTTAAATGTTTCAGTAAACGAATTTTTCTCGTCAAAATTTTTCATCCAATTGGTGTAAGCTTTAAAAGTGTAAAGCCCTGTTGTAAATGAACTGTCAATATTAAATACATTATTAGCAAACCCATTTTCTACCAGTAAAAGTTTGCTTTTAACAACCTTATTATTGCTGTCTGTTATTACACAGTAAAGGTTTTTAGTGATGGTAGAGGGTGTTTTTTTACTCTTGTTTAAAACATAACTGCTAAAGCCAAGCATTTCACCTTTAATTAAAACTGTTTTATTGAGATGCGTGTATACAACCTCTCTATACAGTTGAGTGTATTCTTCAAAAGAATTGGTAAAACTTTCTGTTTTATTTTCTTGAGCAAAAGTGCTGAAATGAATTAAAACAGTTAACGAAAACATTAATATTAAATTAATAGTTATCTTTAAATTGAGTGGAGTAATTGAGTAGTTTTTTTTCATAATATCAAAGATTTTAATTTATAGCTAATTGAGATAATTAGCATCATTTACTATACCACTTTTCCTAAAGATAGGAGGTGTTGGTGTAATTTTAATTGAAAAAAAATATATATTATTCTGATAATCAGCTGTTAAATTAAAAAATAAAATATTTATATAACGCTAAATCGGCATCAAAATAACCAAGTATAAAAGAGTCGTTGGTTTTAAAAATAGATTTAAATGCGAATTTTGTCTTTGGTTGGCTTTCGATAAATTTACTTATTATATCGAAGTTGTTTTCAGGGATTTTAGCTTGAATACTGGTCATGTCTTTATCAAATAAACACTCAATTCTTGTAGATTTGGTTTTTGTATAAGTTAAAAAAGTGGTCGTTAATATCGATGATGATATACCTACTACAATACCTCCAAGAGCACCACCATAAAAGGTCATAAAGGCAGAAGACGTCATAGTTTCACTGCATCCTAAAGTAACTATATAGTTTCCATTGTTTTTATATACACTTAAACCTGCATTAGAATTAGATACTTTTTTTAAAAATTGTTTGGTTTTATCTAACTCGCGGTAATTTTGGAAATCTCCACCTTCTAATATAATTGGTGAATTTTTAAAGGTAATAGAATCCGTATCTGTTATGACAAAGCTTTTTATGAGCGATTTAGAATTAATATCAAAAACAGAAAAATCGAGTTTTTCTTTTGACACGTACATATTATACAATCGATCGTCTAAAACAAAAGAGTTAGATTTTATGCCATGGTCCTTTTTGCTGAAAGATGGTTTGGGGAAATTATGATATTGAGAATTTTTAGTTTCTAAATCTATCGTAATTAATGTAGTTGAAATATCATCCACATCATTTGTAAGCATTAACTTATTACCATCGATATATAATTTATTTTTTTGAATAACCTTCTCTAAAGATGTAGGCTCGCCATGGTTTATCATGGATACATCAGGTATCTCATAACCACCATCCAAAACTCTATTTAGGTTCGTTTTAAATCCGTTATAAGTTTTCAATTCTATATGCGAAAAATCGAAGGTGTCTTCAGTATATTCTTCATGATTATTGAGTTGATATAACTTTAATTTTGAAGTTTTTTTTACCGTAGAAAGTAAATAAACGGTTGAATTATACTCAAATGAACCTAATAATGTTTCTGCCTTTAAAGGAATTTTTAATTTGTTTGAAAACTGAAAGCCAGAGGAATCAAAATTTAAGGTTAAGGCACTAAATTTAGTGCCATAATCATTCTGAAAAAATAGAGTGTATGAGTTACCATTAATTGTGGTCCCAAAATAATTGTTTTTGTATTTTGGAAGTACTTCAGTTCTAAAAGTGTTTATTAAAATACCTTCTTGGTTATAAATATGAGCAACAATAAAAGTAGAATATCTAAAAACCACAACGAGTTCATTAGTTTCTGGATTTACGATATTAATAACTTGTCGTAACGTTTTATCGTGAGATTGCTCTTTTGTATCAATATTAAACCATTCTGTTTGGCCATTTAATGGCATAAAGCTAAGGTTTATAACTAGTAAAAACAGATAGGTAAATCTCATCAGTTATCTATTATTGATTATGAATAATGAAATTTAATAATTAAAAAGATTTAAGAGAAAATATTTATTAATTATTAAAGTAATTTCTTATCATCATTTCATAGGATGCATATTTATTAGAAATTTCTTTTATCTGATCTAAGGCTTGTTCTATTTTATGTCGCTCGTGATAAGCTGATGCAGAACCTCCAGAAATTAAACCAATCACTAGGGTCAGTAATCCAGATTTCGTTTCAATAGCATCTAAATCTAAACTGGGAATGGTTTCGATGTACTTGAGTACAAAGTCATCATCAATATTATCAAACAAATAGGCTTTTATCTCTTCGTTATATTGAGAAAAAGCTTCAATCTCAGGCATGTTTCCTTTTGTTCTAATAAGGCGCTCTGCCTAAGCTTGTAAATCTTTAACTTTTCTTGTTATTGAAGGTTTAGACATTAACTAATCTGCAATCCGTTATTTACACCATCAATATCAGGATTCACAAACACCAAATTACCACCGTCATCTTCAGTCATTAAAATCATACCTTGACTTTCTACACCTCTTAATTTTCTTGGTGCTAAGTTCACTAAAACCGTAACGCGTTTTCCAACAACGTCTTCTGGTTTAAAGCTTTCTGCAATACCAGAAACAATGGTTCTAGTATCTATACCTGTATCTATTTTTAAGACTAAAAGTTTTTTGGTTTTAGGCATTTTTTCAGCTTCGAGAATGGTACCAACACGTAAGTCGAGTTTGGTAAAATCTTCAAACGTAATTTCTTCTTTTTGTGGTTCTGTCACTTTGTTCGCTGCTTCGTTCGCTTTTTTACTAGCTTCTAGTTTTTCCAGTTGCGCTTCTATAGTTTTGTCTTCAATTTTAGAGAATAATAATTCGCCTTTTCCAATTTTGTGGTTGGCAGGAATTAGTATGTCATTTGTAGAAACGTCTTCCCATTTAGATTCCGCATCAAGTGCGGAATGACAAAGAATTGATTTTAGTTTGTTAGACGTAAATGGTAAAAACGGTTCAGATAACACAGCTAAAGCAGATGCGATTTGTAAAGCAACAAACATGACTGTTTTAGTACGTGCTTCGTCTGTTTTAATGGTTTTCCAGGGTTCTTCGTCCGCTAAATATTTGTTTCCTAGTCGCGCTAAATTCATTAATTCTTGGCTGGCTTCTCTAAAACGGTAACGCTCAATAGAACTTGCAATTACTGCAGGATACGCTTTTACAGCAGCCAAAGTCTCTTCGTCTATTGTAGAGTAATCCGAAGGTTCAGGAATAATACCTTCATAATATTTGTTAGTTAAGACTACCACACGGTTAATGAAGTTTCCAAAAATAGCCACCAATTCATTATTGTTTCTGGCTTGGAAATCTTTCCATGTAAAATCATTATCCTTAGATTCTGGTGCATTAGCTGTTAAGGCATAACGCAACACATCTTGTTGATTAGGAAAATCTATTAAATAATCTGGCAACCAAACGGCCCAGTTTTTAGAGGTTGACAATTTCTTGCCTTCTAAATTTAAAAATTCGTTAGCTGGTACATTATCTGGTAAAATATAAGAACCTTCTGCTTTTAACATAGATGGGAAAATAATACAGTGAAATACAATATTATCTTTACCAATAAAGTGAACGAGCTTTGTGTTTTCGTCTTTCCAGTAATCTTCCCAATTTTTGCCTTCGCGCTCAGCCCATTCTTTCGTAGAAGAGATGTAACCAATTGGCGCATCAAACCAAACGTAAAGCACTTTGCCTTCGCCACCTTCTACAGGTACCGGAATTCCCCAATCTAAATCTCTAGTTACTGCCCTTGGCCTTAAACCATCATCTACCCAAGATTTTACTTGACCGTAAACATTGGGTTTCCAGTCTTTTTTATGACCTTTTAAAATCCATTCGCGTAAAAAGTCTTCATGTTTATTTAAAGGTAAAAACCAGTGTTTTGTTTCTTTTAATGTTGGAACGTTACCTGTAATCGCAGATTTAGGATTTATTAAATCTGTAGCATTTAAGCTAGATCCACAATTTTCACACTGATCTCCATAAGCTTCTTCATTGCCACATTTAGGACACGTACCTGTAACAAAACGATCGGCTAAAAATTGGTTAGCTTCTGCATCGTAAAGTTGCTCTGTCACTTCTTCTACAAATTCATTTTTGTTGTAAAGGGTTTTAAAAAACTCTTGTGCTGTATCGTGATGAATTTTTGCAGATGTACGAGAATAGTTGTCAAAAGTAATCCCAAAATCCTCAAAAGATTGCTTAATAATAGTATGATATTTATCTACAATATCTTGTGGTGTTACACCTTCTTTTTTTGCTTTTATAGTAATTGGTACACCATGCTCATCACTACCACAAATAAAGGCAACATCATTACCCGTTAAACGCATATAACGTGCATAAATATCTGCTGGTACATAAACGCCTGCTAAATGACCAATGTGTATTGGGCCGTTAGTATAAGGTAAAGCTGCTGTAATGGTATATCTTTTTGACATGATCTTTCTTTTGTTAATGCACAAAAGTAAACATTTTGTAGTGTGATTTATAATGAAAAGTGGAATCGCTTAGGCGAATAATGAAAGAAAAATCTTTGTGTTCTAATAAAATATTTTAAATTTAACCACTTAACCTATAAATCATTAACAATGAAAAACTTAAAGCAAATTATTTTATTATTAACCATTAGTGTAATGTCTTTTTCTTGCGGAAGCGATGATGATGGAAACTCTGATGGTAATGGCGTCTTAATCTATGGAGACACCGAGTACCAACTGAAAGCAGGAATGATTCAAGATTACGGAGAATACTATGATGGTCTTTATAATTTTGATATTTATTTAGTAACATCTGATATTGTAGAATCTGATGGAGAACCAATACCTGAAGACAGTGAATTCTCTGGTGTTTATTTTGAATTATTTACAAGTAACCCATCTGATTTAGCTGAAGGTACTTACGCATTTGGTGATAATGTAGAAGTAAATAGTTATACTTATGCGAATTTATTTATTGATAGCTCAATTGAAGATTATAACGGAATTTCAATCAATTCAGGTACTTTCACTGTGTTAGAAAATGGTTCTACTTATGAATTTTCATTTCAAGGAACTTCTACTGATGGAACTTCTTTTTCTGGAAGTTACACAGGTTCTTTAGGAACATATGATTATTCAGATGAGTTTGATAGATCTGCAGATGCGTCTACTGTTGAAACAAACAGAACATCTTTGAGAAAATAGAAACTACGATTTTTACCTTATTAAAAAAGACTGCTATGTAAATGGCAGTTTTTTTTTATCCTTATTTTATGATTAAAGATTTACTGTAACTCTGATTTCCAACCGATATTTTATAAATATACTGACCTATACTCAATTTTTTACCAATAGAATTTTTAACACTTATACTGTTTTCGCCAGCAAAGAGCATGGCATTTTTAAGTGTACCAATTTCTCTACCCATTATATCATACAGTTTTATAACCGTGTGTTGTGTATAAGGATTTGTTATTTTAATTATAGAATCGGTATCTGTGTATAAAACATAGTGTTTAAATCTATCGCGATTAAAGTCATCTAAAGTAAGCGCATCACAGCTAAATCCTAGATCTACTCTAGCAAAAGTAGTATTCAATAAGGCTTCATCTACCAAACCACTCTCTATACAGAGCCAATTTTCTAATATACTTGCATAGACTTCTCTAAAATCTTGAGTGAATTCTAAATTGCCTTCGCCATCACCTGTGGTTAAATTTGGATGTGTACCTACAAAACCATTACCTTCTATAGCAGGACCAAATAATAATAGTGGTGCTGCTTTGCCATGATCTGTTCCGTTAGATCCATTTTCATAAATACGACGACCAAATTCGCTGATGCTCATGGATAATACTTTATCATCAAAACCACCTTGTGCTAAATCATCATAAAATAATTTTATAGAATTTGATAAATCTTGAAGTAATGTGCTGTGGTCTACAAGTTGATTAGCGTGCGTATCAAAACCGCCTAAAGTGACCATATACACTTTGGTGCCTAAATTTCCTTTAATAAGTCTAGCAACAATAGATAATTGTTGGCCTAGCTCAGAATCCATGTACGTAACATTATTAGATCCGGCAGTATAGGCATCATGTATAGTACCTGCGTATTGATAAGTTGTATTCGTTGTGCCTCTCATAAACTCTAATTGTTCGCCATAGATACAATCGGGAAAACTCGTCATATCATGTACGGCTCCACTTTGTGCAATTGCTTCTAATTGATTAGGATTAGCAACCGAAAAGGCATAATTATTAGAGCTACCATCAAATATAAGATTACCAATGCTGCCTATTTGTACAGCAGCAGGAACAGCTGGTGGATTTAATAAATACTCAGGATATATGTCTTCAAAATGACGGCCTAACCAACCCGATTTAACAGTACTTGTAGGATCAGTTGATGCCCAAATATCTGAACCAGCAAAATGCGATTGGTTGTGGTTTTCATAACCTACACCATGTACAACTTTCATGGCACCATTATCCCAAAGATTAACGAGGTCAGACATGTAATTTGGTATCCCAAAATCTGGCGTTAATGCTGTAACATCATTTAGATTATGCTTAATGGTTGGTCTGTTAAATGCATAAGTATCATAATCATAAATTGGTACAATGGTATTAAGTCCATCATTGCCACCTTTTAATCTAATAATCACAAGGATTCTATCTGATTCTGAATTGCTAATAGCGGAAGCTAACTTTGTTGAGGAAGACGCAGAAAGTGGCATTCCGCCCAACATCATTGTTCCTGCGCTAGATAAGCCTAAGGCTTGTAAAAAGGATCGTCGGTTCCATTTTTTATGCTCCATATCATGAGCACTTGGTCCTGATTTTGTTTTGTTTTTAGATTGATCATTACACATAATACAGGCTTATTTAAGTTGAAATTCAGGAAATTTTATAAGATGAATAAGTAAGAGAACGACCTGGTATGGAACAGAGTCCCATTGTAAATTCCAGATTTGGTTTTCGTAATAATTCTCGGGTAGGTCGTGTTTAAAAACATCAGTTGCAGCTTGGTAATCTTCAATAGAAAACAATTCTAGCGGCATAAACCTATCGATTATAGTTTTTGTGACTACATAAGGATCATTACTGTTATTAGAACTTTCTACCGCTAAGGTTCTTAATTCTTCATTATAACTATTCCAAGTATGCCAAATAAACCATTGTAATATTTCCCATCGACCACCTAAAGTACTAGAGTTAATCCAATCTCTATCGCTTTGCCAACCAGCCACATCAACTGGTTCAAACATATTCTGGCCCAAAACGCCGTTATAATAAATCATGCCTTGATAAAAATCTGGCGACAAACTAAAGTTAGTGACTTTAAGATATGAAATTGTCATATCATAAGGGCTTTTAATTTGGGTTCCAATGGATTTCTGATCAAAAAAATGGTCGCTTTTAAAAAGAATTCTTAAAACATTTTCAATATTAAAATCTAAAACAAAGCTATTTGCCATTGCTGCAACGATATCTTCATTAACCGTAGGACTTACAAAATATTTATATAGTTTTTTGCATATATGTTGTGCTATTAATGGCGCTTTTTCCTGGAATAAAATATCAATAACATCATCATAACCCCAATTTCCAGTTTGACCAAAAATGGTCTTATCCGTTTCATTAAACGTACTATTGTCAAAGTTAATTGGGTAAGTCCAGTTAACTCTATGGTTGTAACCAGTTAAAGCTTTGGACGTTTCAACAATATCATTCTGTGTATAACCATTATCTACACCAAGTGTAAAAAGTTCGTAAAGTTCTCTTGCATAGTTCTCATTAGGACTATAGCTTGTGTTTTCTACACCATTAAGAAAAACTAGCATAGCACCAGTTGTACCAATGGCTCTTACAAAATCTTGAAAGTTACCAAGCGCATGAATTTCTAGTGTATTATAATACTCGTAGAGATGATTACTCACATAATAGTCTTCTAAACGTGTCACAAAATGGTTACTCCAAAACATTATAAGTCTACTTTTTAAACCTACTGTTTGCATTTGGTCTACAAGAGCAATCATAAGTTCTACTTGATTGGCTTGTGTTTGTTCATCAAAATCAAAACCTAAATTATTATAATCATCATTTGTAAATTCTGCCCAAGTTGGTGTTGGCCAATGTGGAGCATTTAAAGACGCGTCAATAAGTTGATCTATAAAAACATCTGGCGCTAAGGATAGAGCATTCGAAATTGTTGATTTATTGGCGTCGTAGCCAATTCGGCGAAAAGCATGTCTTACTCTTTCTTCGTTCCATGGGTTTTCTGTGGAGGGTACATACGGTTGTAATGTTGAAGTAATACACGATGTATAAACAGCCATATCATTGTGGTTTTTAGTTGTTACCTTTGTCGATAGTAACTTAAAAGGTATGAAAATATTGAGGGAATTATAAAATATTTACGTTAAATACTTGAATTTTAGACGTTTTTAGTTAAAATAGTATTAATAATTCATATCCCTTAGCCTTCAGAATTAACTTTTTATCTTTACAAAAACTCAATTTATGATTTTAAAAAAGCACTTTGTATTTTTTTTTATAATTCTTCTTTTAGTTGTAAATACTGATATTAGCGCTCAATCTGAATCTGATAATACTATAGACATGACTTCAAATTTAATTCAACCTCCATATCTAAAGGCTGGAGATACAGTGGCAATAGTTGCACCATCTGGAATATTAAAAAATAATGAAGATGAAGTTCAAAAAGCAACTATGCTTTTGCAAAATTGGGGTTTACATGTAGTGATTGGCAAGCATTTGTATAATAAAGCCGATCATTTTGCTGGTACAGATGATGAACGTTGTGAAGATCTTCAAAATGCTATGGATGATCCTAAAATTAGTGCGATTTGGTGTGCAAAAGGAGGTTATGGTACTGTAAGAGTTTTAGATAAATTGAATTATACAAAGTTTAAGGAAAACCCAAAATGGATTATAGGTTATTCTGATATCACAGCATTACATAATCAGTTACATAATGAAGGTTTTCAGTCCTTACATGCTTTAATGTGTATTAGTTTAACTAAGGATTTAAACGAAGTTAAAAACGCTATAGATACTTTTAAATCAGCAATTTTTGGTAATCCTACAGACTACACATTAGAAGGGTCTAACTTTAATAAAATAGGAGAAACTTCTGGAGAATTGGTTGGTGGAAATCTTACTGTTTTACATACTATGTTAGGTTCAGAGACAAGTTTAGATACTTCTGGTAAAATACTCTTTATTGAAGAAATAGGAGAGTACAAATATCATATAGACCGAATGTTGCAAAGTATGAAGCGTGCTGGTTATTTTGATAACTTAAATGGATTAGTTGTTGGCAATATGTCTAAGATGCGAAAGAATACCACACTTTGGGGGACATCTATAGAGCAATTAATCATAGATGCGTTAAAAGAATATGATTTCCCTATTGCTTTTAATATGCCTGCAGGCCATGAAAAAGACAATAGAGCATTGGTTTTAGGAAGAACTATTGATTTAAAGGTTAGTAAAACGGAGTCTTCTATTAACTTTAATAAATAAGAAATAAAATTTATTAGAATAGATTATAAAGATTTCCACTTTTGTGGGAAGTAAACATGGCAGATCATAATGAACTTGGCAAACTTGGAGAACAACTAGCAGTAGATTTGCTAATTGGAAAAGGTTATGAGATTATTACACGTAATTATGTGTTTCAAAAAGCAGAAATAGACATTATTGCCAAACATAAAGATTTTATGATTTGCGTTGAAGTGAAAACTCGAAACTCTGACTTTTTTGGAGATCCTCAAGAGTTTGTGACACCTAAAAAGATTAAATTAATGGTGAAGGCTATGGATGAATTTATAACAAGTAATAATATAGATTTAGAAACTAGATTTGATATTATTGCTGTATTAAAAAACAAAACTACCGAGCATCTCACACATTATGAAGATGCTTTTTATCACTTTTAATTCCTACAGCCGCAGAAGCCTGAAAACCATTAGCGATAAAAATTCATTTCATCAATAAACTGCCATACATTTTCTGGTAACATAGGCCTCACATTTTTCCCTTCATTGATTTCCTTTCTTATAAAGGTTGAAGATATTTCCATTATTGGCGCATTTACTTTTATAATCTTAGGATGGTCATTAAATTGGGTTTCAATTTTTCCTTCAGAAATTCTAGGATAGACGTAAATACTGTGATTTTCTAATATGAGCTCATAGTTTTTCCATTTATGAAAACTCTTTAAATTGTCTTCGCCCATAATTAATGAAAAATCATGGTCCGGATGTTTTTCAAATAAATAGGTCAACGTATCAATAGTGTAGTTAGGTTGTTTTAACCCAAATTCTATATCGCTAGGTTTTAATTTGTCGTACTCTTTTGTGGCTTGATATACCATTTCTAAACGATGATAATTATCTAGCAAACTACTTTTCTTTTTAAAAGGACTTAATGGTGTGACTACAAACCAAATTTGGTCTAAATCGCTATGCTCTGCTAAATGATTAGCAATGGTTAAATGCCCAACGTGAATAGGGTTAAATGTACCAAAATATAGACCTACTTTCATTTAGTGTAAATTTATTTCAGAATCTATTTTTTTACAAAATCTGATACTAGCTTATAAGCTTGTTCTAAAGCTTTATCTAAGTCAGAGTTAATTACAATTTCATCAAAAAGTGGCGCAGTAGCTAATTCAGCAGGTGCTTTAGATACACGCATGCTAATTTTTTCTTCACTTTCTTCTCCACGATCTTTTAAACGTCTTACGAGTTCGTTTAAATCTGGTGGTTTTACAAAAATTGCGATTGTTTGGTCTGGGAATTTTCGTTTTATACGTAAACCACCTGATACGTCAATATCAAAGATAACGTGTTTACCTTTTGCCCAAATTCGTTCAATTTCAGTTTTTAAAGTGCCATAAAAATTATCTCTATAAACTTCTTCCCACTCTAAAAACTCATCATTTTTAATTCGGTTTTTAAATTCTTTTAGAGATAAGTAATAATAATCTTTTCCATTTATTTCATTGCCACGCTTATCACGAGAGGTTGCTGAAATAGAAAATTCTAGATTTAACTCTTGTTGTTTTAGCAAATGACGAACTATAGTTGTTTTTCCAGATCCAGAAGGTGCTGAAAACACTATAAGTTTACCTTGTACTTCGTTTTTAATTTCTGACACTTTTATTGTTTTTACGATATAATTAAACTGTCAATTGAGTTAAAGGACATTAAGCATTTGTTCCTTTATTTTTTCGAGCTCATCTTTCATCTGTACTACTAACTTTTGCATAGGTGCATAATTAGATTTTGAACCAATGGTATTGATTTCTCTACCAATTTCTTGAGAGATAAAACCTAATTTTTTTCCGTTAGAATCGTCAGAATTTAAAGTTTGGGTAAAATAATCTAAGTGATTATCTAGTCTTACTTTCTCTTCAGTGATATCAAATTTTTCTATGTAGTAAACTAGTTCTTGTTCAAAACGGTTTTCATCAACTTTTTCTTTAATATCTGAAATCCCTTTTTCTAAACGTGCTCTTACGCCATCAATACGATCTGGATCCATGGCAATAACCTCGTTGAGTAAACGTCTCAAGGTCGTAATTCTATCTATAAAATCTTGCTTAAGCATTTGGCCTTCGTCTTTACGGTAGCCTACAATTTTGGAAATAGCTTCGTTAATTTCTTTGCTGATAAGCGACCATTCTTTCTCATCAATTTCTTCGCGTTCAGTAGTTACAGCATCAGGTAATCTAATCGCCATTTTAAGTAACTCAGTAGTGTCGCCATCTACAACCTCTTTAAGTTGTTTAATGTACTCGTTAACAACCGTTTTGTTGATTTTAGAACTGGTATCTTCTCCTGTGATTTCTACAAATAATGAAAAGTCTACCTTTCCTCTTCCCAGATTCTTTGCAATAAGTTTTCTTATCTCTAATTCTTTTGCTCTATACATAGAAGGCATGCGAGCGTTGAGGTCTAAACTTTTACTGTTTAGTGATTTTAATTCTATTGAGATTTTTTTTGTTGGGAGCTGTAAAACAGATTTCCCATAACCTGTCATTGATTGTATCATTAAGACTTTGCTGTTAAAGTTGGGCAAAGGTACAAAATTGAACTCTTTTAGAGTGTATTAAAATTTTTACAAACACTTATGCGTGCATAGGATACTTTCTTAACTTTGTTTTTTTAAATTTTAGATATGAAGATGTACAAAAAACAGTTTGAAATAAGATGGAGTGATGTTGATGCTAATGGCCATTTAGCCAACTCTGCATATACCAATTTTATGAGCCATGCAAGGATGTCTTTCTTTTCTGAGCAAGGGTTTTCAATGCCAGAAATCATGAAACATAATGTTGGTCCTGTGGTGTTTTATGAGCATATGTACTATTTTAAAGAATCATTTATTGGTACACCAATTACGGTAACTATAGAGGTTTCTGGTTTAAGTGAAGATGGTATGTTATTTATGTTTGAACATAACTTTTACAATCATAAAGGCGAAAATTTAGCCTATTGCGAAATGCAAGGTGGTTGGATAGATTTAAAAGCCAGAAAATTAACAGGCCTACCAAAACCGTTATTAGATTTGGCACAAACATTCCCAAAATCTGAAAGTTTTAAAGTATTGACAAAAGCAGATACGCGTAAGCATGGTGTAAAGCCAAAGCCTATGAAACTATAGGTTTAAAGTTCTATAAATAGCATAGTATTAAATTCCTGCCTTGGCAGGAATTTTTTATTTAAAAACAGAATGTTGCTTAAAAGATTTGATATGTACATTTTGTATAAATGGCTTTAATACCTGGTTTGGTAAATAGCGTTTGTGCTTGCAATAACACGTTAACGCTTTGGGTTGCGCGCCAAGTGTACTTTTTATTTCAGAAGCTGTACGTCCTAAATTAATTTGGTCTGATTTGGTTTCGATGCCAAGTCTCACATAATCATTTAATATTCTAGGATAGATGGCAAACTCTTTATTGTTATTGTAATCGATACCAATAAAATGCGCATCTAAATGTCTGCCATTTTGCATAGCAGATAAAAAACCAACTAAGGTATCATCTAAAAAATAACCCTTAACAATGAATTCAGTTTTGAAGGCTTTTTTAAGATGAATATAAGTATCTAAATTTAATATTTGAGCATTAAAATCTGAATTATCAATAGTGTTATGATACAATGCTTGAAGCTGATGTTTGTATCTTTCAATATCGGTTACAGAAAATAATTTAGCCTTTAAAGCTTTACTTTTGGCATCTGCTCTGTTGGCTTTTACACGGTATTTCGATTTTAAAGCGTTGGTATAATCTTCAAAAGAATGCCATTCTGGTTTTAAACTAATAATCATATTAGGTTCTACTTGCATGGCAGCATAATCAAAGGACTTAAGATGATTAGTAATAGGAAGTGATTCGTTTTCAAAATCTTTAACGAAAATAGCACTCAGTTTTTTCGTATTTTTCGATAATTTCTTAACGCCTTCTGCAATGGCTTTAAAGGTTTCAATTTTGTCTTCGTCTTCTTTTAAAAATGTCCCATATTCTCCACTTAAAAATACATTACCACAAAACAAAACACGTACATGGTTGTTGCAAAACATATTATTTACAATCCGTCTAATTTTATCAGACATTTTAATGTTTTTGGTAATAGTTTCTATACCAATGGTTACAATTTGAGTGTTAGCAAACGCTATAGCTTCTTCGTTTTTTAAAATAAAAATATAATTGAATTCTATATCTGTATTAGCGATTTCAAATGCCTTTAAAAACTTTGGAGAGTAGTAAATATTTGTACAACAGTTTACACTATCCCAATATGGTTGTGGAATAGCATCTATAGATGTAAAAATTTTAGATGATAAGGACAAATTAGTCGTCTTTTTTAGATTTTAAAGAGACTAAATATACACCTGAAAATATAAGAAGCATGGCAATGATTTTTAAAGTGTCTATGTTGTCGGCTCCCATAACAAGTGCAAATAAACCTGCAATTACAGGTTGTAAATAAATAAAAACACCAACGGTTGAAGCTTTAAGTTTATTTAGAGCTATTGGATTAAGGAGATAGGTTCCAAAGGTGGCTCCAACAATAACAAAGGCTAAGGAAAAATAGATATAAGGTGAAAACGAGGACCAAGACACAGCTTGTAATTCTTTATATCCGAATGGTAAGACCATGAAAAAACCAAAGAGGAATAACCATTTTATAAATGTAAATGGATGGTATTTTTTAGTTAATTGTTTAATTAAAATGACGTAAATGCTATAAAAAATAGCGTTTAAAAAAATAAAAGTATTTCCTAATACAATATTGTCAGCAGCTCTATTGGAGTCTCCAAAAAGTGTTAGAGCTAAGGCGCCAGATAACGCAATTGTTATTCCTATTATTTTTAATACCGTTACTTTTTCTTTTAAAACAAAGGCAGATAAAATTAAAATAATAACAGGTGTTATAGTCGTTATTGCGGCTGCATGTATTGGTGTGGTGAGTTCTACACCTTTTAAAAAGAAAAGCATGTTTACGCATACACCAAACAATGCGGCAATTAAAAATTTAAAAAAGTCCTTACGTTCTATTTTTTCTCTAGGTAGCCATATACTTATGAGCCAAAACAGAATAGATGCACCACCAACCCTTAAAATGGTTAAAGCAAATGGCGGAACAAAATTGCCGTTCATTACAATTTTTGCAAACGTATAATTTAGTCCATATAAAACTTGAACCATAATTAGGGCAAAAATGGCAAAGCCTCTACTATGCATGTATAGCTGTTTTTGCGGCTTCCACTGTTTTTTTAGAATTGCCTATAAATATTTGGTTATTAAAAAGTATAACAGGTCGTTTTAAAAACGTGTAATGTTCTAAAATGTAGTTTTTAAAATCGTTTTCTGAAAGGGATTTTTCTTTTAAACCCAATTCTTTATAAATTCTTGCACGTTTGCTAAATAGGTTTTCATAGCTATCTGTACGCGCGCGCATGTCTTCAATTTGTTGTTCAGTAATAGGTTCGGTTTTAATATCTTGTAACTGAAACCCTTCTGGTAAATCTAGCTCATTAATTATTCTAGTACAGGTGTTGCAAGTGCTTAAATAATATATTTTTTTCATATCAGAAATCTATATAATTTTGAAAACACAAAGTAACCGTATTTAAAAGGAATTTTAAGTACATTTAAGAAAAATAATATTTTATGGATTACTATTCAATTGCCACTATATTAATTGTGTTATCGGCAATCTTTGGCTATATAAATGTGAAGTTTTTAAAACTACCAATTACTATAGGTTTGATGGTTATTACCATAGTTTTCACAGTCGTTTTAGTAGGTGTTGCACAGTTTGATGATACGTTACTGGTTAAAGAACGAGAATTTATAGCATTAATAGATTTTGAAACAGTGCTACTAGATATTATGCTGAGTTTTTTGCTATTTGCAGGTGCTTTGCACACTAATTTTAATCAGTTGAAAGTACAGCGTTGGCCGATTATGGCTTTTGCCACTTTAGGAGTTTTAGTTTCTACCTTTTTAGTTGGTATTACTATGTTTTACGTTTTAAAATTGATGAGTTTAGAGGTCAATTTTATCTATTGTTTGTTATTTGGTGCTTTAATTTCGCCAACAGACCCAATTGCGGTTTTAGGTATTTTGAAAAAAGCAGGAGCACCTAAAAAATTAGAAACCAAAATTGTAGGCGAATCATTATTTAATGATGGTGTAGGTGTGGTTGTCTTTTTAACCATTTTTGCTATTGCTGCTAAACCAGATGCCGCTATTGAGTTGTCTGATATTGCTACACTTTTTGGTCAAGAAGTTATTGGCGGAATTGCATTAGGTCTTTTATTAGGTTGGGTTACATATCGCTTAATGAAATCTATTGATAATTACGAAATTGAAGTTATTTTAACGTTAGCGACAGTTATGGGAGGAACCATGCTAGCACACCAGTTTCATTTATCTGCACCTTTAGCTATGGTAACAGCGGGTCTTATTGTAGGTAACGATACGGTAAGAAATTCTGCTATGTCTGAGACTACAGAAGCTTATGTAGATAAATTTTGGGAACTTGTAGATGTGTTATTAAATACAATTTTGTTTGTAATGATTGGTATGGAAATGCTGGTCTTAACCGTAGAAGGTAAATTTATTTATGCAGGCTTATTGGCGATTCCGATTATCTTAATGTGTCGTTATATTTCACTATTTATACCAATTAAATTCTTTGAAAAACGATTGGATTTTGTGCCTAAAACCAATTTAATTATGACTTGGGGCGGATTACGAGGTGGAATCTCAATTGCACTAGCATTAAGCTTAACTGCCGAGATGCACAGAGAATTATTTTTAGTAATTACCTATGTGGTTGTCGTTGTTTCTATTGTAGGACAAGGTTTAACGGTTGGCCCAATTATAAAACGATTAACAAGAGTTAAATAATTATTTCATTTCTAAATACGGTTCTACGGCATCAAACGGAATTACAAATTCAAAATAACCTTGATCGTAAGACACAACTTCGTAAGGATTATACAGTAAAACGAGTCCATCGTCACTGTAACCTATGTTTTCTGGTAATTGAAATGGTTTACCAAAGAAAAAATCTTCCATTTTTAGAGAGGCCTCTTTTAATTCTGAAGCTTTTTTAAAATGGGTTTGTGCAAGGGTTTTAAAATCGTCTTTATTTTCAATAAAATCGTCAAGTTTTAAAACGTTTCCTGTTTTTGCATCAAGATTTAAAAACTTAATTTGATCATTACCATGCGCACCACCTTTAAACTCGTAAGTACTAACAACAATAGTTAAAACATTCTCAGATTGATAAACGAGTTCAGTTTCAATATCTAACTCCCAAACCGGTTCTGAGGCTTCGTCAAAGTTTTTATTAAAATCAAGAAACTCTTTATTAAAATCCTTTAAAAGTGTCTTTAAGTCGCTATGCTTTTCAGTAGTACTTAAGGTTTCCACTATGGCATTTTCAATATTTGAGTTGATTGTTTTACTGAGTTGGTCCTTTCCTTCTGCCATACTATAGGTGGCAGTTATATTGGCATCAAAGGATTCTTCAACAGAAATAGTTTTAAAAGTAGCTGGTTTTATTTCTTCCGAACAAGACGTTAAAACAATAGTAAAAATGAATAAAGAAAGAATACGTTTCATAATAAATGATGCTTATGATTTAGAAACAATAAAGGTATTATTTAGATTTAAGATAGAACGAATATTCCATTAAATTTGTTGTGATTATAATTCGAAATTTCAAATACCATAATAATTATGAAATTCAATACAAAAACCATTCATGGAGGCCAAAAACCAGATGCTGCTTATGGCGCAATAATGCCACCAATTTATCAGACATCAACGTTTGCTCAGTCTACGCCAGGTGGACATAAGGGTTATGAGTATGCACGTTCTGCTAACCCAACACGTCATGCCTTAGAAGAAGCATTTGCTAGTATTGAAAACGGAAAATTTGGTTTGGCTTTTGGCTCTGGTTTGGCAGCTATTGATGCGGTTTTAAAATTGTTGAAGCCAGGAGATGAGGTGGTTTCTACTAACGATTTGTATGGTGGTACGTATCGCTTATTTACCAAAATTTATGAGGATTTCGGTATAAGATTTAATTTCATTGGTATGCAAAATGCCAAACACATTGAAGATTACATTACTGATAAAACCAAACTGATTTGGGTAGAAACGCCAACCAACCCAATGATGAATATTATAGATATAGTAACAACCGCTAATATTGCTAAAAAGCATAAGGTGCTTTTCGCTGTCGATAATACATTTGCTACACCTTATTTGCAACAGCCTTTAGAGTTGGGTGCAGACATTGTTATGCATTCTGCAACCAAATATCTTGGAGGACATAGTGATTTGGTAATGGGAGCTTTAATTGTAAAGGATAAAGAATTGGCAGACCGTTTGTATTTTATTCAGAATGCAAGTGGTGCCATTTGTGGTCCTCAAGATGCCTTTTTAGCATTACGAGGAATAAAAACTTTACATGTAAGAATGCAACGACATTGCGAAAATGGTAGAGCAGTGGCAGAATATTTAGAAAATCATCCTAAAATTGAAAATGTATATTGGCCAGGATTTAAACATCATCCTAATCATAATATTGCTAAGGTACAAATGACTGATTTTGGAGGTATGGTATCGTTTACAACAAAAGGGAATAATTATGAGGCATCTATAAAAATTGTAGAAAACTTAAAAATATTTACGCTTGCCGAATCTCTTGGAGGTGTTGAGTCTTTAGCTGGTCATCCTGCAAGTATGACGCATGCGAGTATACCCAAAGAAGAACGCGAAAAAATAGGAGTTGTAGATTCTTTAATACGCTTGAGTGTTGGTATTGAAGATGAAGCTGATTTAATTGCCGATTTAAAACAAGCTATTGGTTAATGAGGTTTAAGACTTTAAACAAAAAAAGACCAAGTCAGAAGATTTGGTCTTTTTTGTATGATATAATTTGATTTTTAATCTAAGTAATAAATGTAACCAAAGTTAAGCCAAACCATCCAATCGTTAGCTTTGTTAGACTCTAATTGGTGGTTTAAACCATCTGTCCAATCACTAAAAAAGTATTGAAATCTAAGATCAATCATAAAATCAGATAGTACAGAAAGTTTATATCGTGTACCAACACTACTTACTATAGACCAAGTAGAACCGCTCATGTCATCAACAGAACCAGCTTCCCAAGGGGAATAAAAGTTATTAGGATCATTAGGATTTCCTACATCATTAGGATTTAATGGATCAGAACTAACATAATCAGTATAAGTTTCAGGACGATAAGATACATAATGTGCACCTAAGCTAGCAAAAGGAGCAAACTTATAGATACCTGCTGAGAACGCTCTAATGCTTCTTGGAAAAAATTCTAATTGCATACCAATATCCCAGTTTTGTGCCTGTCCACTATGACCTCTTAAACGATCTGCATTTTCGGAGTCTTTATCAGGATCTACCCATTCACCAAAATGCGTAAGATTTGTTTTGTTCCAAGATAATTCGCTACGTAATTTAAAATGGTCATTAAAGTATTTATCAGTTGTGTAACAGTTACAATCTGCTCGGTAAGCAAAATTAATGTAATGTATTAGACCCAATCCAATACCAGAATTACCAACGTTCGTTTCAAAATCAGAACGTACTCCAAAATCAGATTGGTAAATCACTGGTCCTGCAATAATGCCAATCTCATGAGAGAAGCCTAATTGTGAGTAACTTAATTGCATTGTTAAAAGGAATGCAAAAGGGATGATTAATTTTTTCATGTTTAGTATTATGTAAATCAAAAAATTGAAATGCTTACGTCGCAAATATATAAAATATCGACGAACTACCAAATAAAACGGATAAAATGCATAAAATATTATTTTAAGTTGAAAATATTATAAATGAATTTTGAAAAACAAATTGAGAATAATAAAAAAATACACACTTATTTTTATAGATAATGTATATTTGCATGCAAAATATAGAAATAGAATAATTAATCTTTAATATATTGATTATTATATAATTCCATTATTTTGTAATTGTTAGTATAAGTCAACAATTTAAACATTAAATGTAACAAATCATAAGTATGAAACAAAAGATTGAAGCTTTTTTAGATTTAGTAGAAAAACGTAATGGTCACGAGCCAGAGTTTTTACAAGCCGTAAGAGAAGTTGCAGAAACTGTAATTCCTTACATTGTTGAGCATGATATATATAGTGGAAAAAATATTCTTTTGAGAATGGTTGAACCAGAACGCCTTATTTCATTTAGAGTGAGTTGGGTAGATGATTCTGGAGAAATACAAGTAAATAGAGGCTATAGAATTCAAATGAATTCTGCTATTGGTCCTTACAAAGGTGGTTTGCGTTTTCATCCTACCGTGAATGCTAGTATTTTAAAGTTTTTGGCATTTGAGCAGGTTTTTAAAAATTCACTAACAACCTTACCAATGGGTGGAGGAAAAGGTGGATCTGATTTTGATCCAAAAGGAAAATCAGATAATGAAATTATGCGTTTTTGCCATGCATTTATGTCTGAGTTGTTTAGACATATTGGTCATAATACTGATGTACCAGCTGGTGATATTGGTGTAGGAGCAAGAGAGATTGGTTTTATGTTTGGAATGTACAAGAAATTAAAAAATTCTTTTACAGGTGTATTAACTGGTAAAGGTGCGTCTTGGGGAGGATCTTTAATTAGACCAGAAGCAACAGGATACGGAAACGTATATTTTGCTCAAAATATGCTACAAAGAAATGGCGATTCATTTGAAGGAAAAACAGTAGTGATCTCTGGTTCTGGTAACGTGGCACAATTCGCGGCAGAAAAAGCAATAGAATTAGGCGCTAAAGTATTAACCTTATCAGATTCTGGAGGATTTATTCATGATAAAGATGGAATAGATACTGAAAAGCTTGAACACGTAATGTATTTGAAAAATGAAAAACGTGGTAGAATCAGTGAGTACTTAGATAAATATCCTAATGCAGAATATACCGCAGGAGAGCGACCATGGTCTGTAAAATGTGATATTGCTTTACCATGTGCAACTCAAAATGAGTTAAATGGAGAAGAAGCAAAGCTATTAATAGAGAATGGTTGTCAATGTGTATCAGAAGGCGCAAACATGCCATCTACTCCAGAAGCAGTGCACGAATTTCAAAAAGCAAAAATATTGTTTGCCCCAGGAAAAGCATCAAATGCTGGTGGTGTAGCAACTTCTGGATTAGAAATGAGCCAAAATTCATTACGTCTTAGTTGGTCCAGAGAAGAAGTAGATTCTAGATTAAAAGACATTATGGAAGATATTCATGATTCTTGTGTAGAATATGGAAAAAACGATGATGGTTCTATTGATTACATTAAAGGCGCAAATATTGCAGGCTTCGTTAAAGTAGCAGATGCTATGTTGGCACAAGGTATTGTTTAAATAAAATAAACCGTAAATAATTAAGCTTCTGTGATTTTCATGGAAGCTTTTTTTATGACATAATATATGATATACATCTTATTTCCGTTACTATTAAATATCTTTGACCAAATTTAATTTCGAATGCGTTTTACCATTTTAAAAACTTTTATACTTCTATTTGGGTTTTCAATGTCTTGTTATAGTCAAGATTTTGCGGCATTATGGGAAGGTCATTTCTCTTACAACAGTATAATTGATGTTGTAAAAGGCGAAGACAGAATTTTTGCGGCAGGAGAAAATGCGGTATTTGAATATAATACCTTAACCAACGAAATTAAGACCATTACTACTATAGATGGTCTTTCAGGAGAAACTATAACAACCATATATTATAGTGAAGCTTATCAAACCTTACTTATAGGTTATGATTCTGGTTTAATAGAATTATATTCAGAAGACGAGGATCCGGTTTTAACTATTGTAGATATTTTAGATAAGCAAAATATTACACCTGCCAATAAACGAATTAATCATTTTTACGAACTTGATGGTTTAATTTATATTTCTACCGATTATGGTGTGTCAATATATGATTTGGATGGCTTAGAATTTGGCGACACCTATTTCTTAGGTAATGGAGGCGCTCAGGTTTCTGTTAAACAAGTATCTATTGCTAATAACGAAATATATGTGGCCTGTTTAGATGAAAACGGTATTAAAAAAGCAGATCTCAGTAATCCTAATTTAATAGATTACCAACAGTGGCAAACAGTGATTGCAGGTAACTATTATTCTATGAGTACATTAAATAATAAAATCTATTCGGTAAGATCTAACCGCGTATTGTATGAAATTGATGGTGCTTCTATAAATACATTATTTACGTTGCCATTATTACCATTAGATACAGAGGTTACAGCTTCTAATTTAATTTTTTCAATGACCAATAGTAGCGTAATTTACAATACTAACTTACAAGTAGTAAATACGTTTCAGCCTAATTCAGAATTTAGTACAAGTTTTACATCTACCACAATTGTAGAAGAAGACGTGTTTATAGGCACAACTGATTTTGGAGTACTTAAAGCAAGTATTAATACTACTGGTTTATATACAGAAATTAAACCTAATGGTCCGTTGTATAACAATGTTTTCAGGTTGAATTCTGAATCAGCAGCAGTTTGGGCAACCTATGGCGATTACTCGTCTAGTCTTAATTCTTTTCCTCTAAGAAGTAGAGGTTTAAGTTATTTTAGAAACGAAGAGTGGGAAAGCATTCCGTACGATAGTCTCTTAGGTGCAAAAAACTTATCTGAAATTACAGTAAACCCATTCAATTTAAGCCAAGTATTTGTTAGTGCTATGCACACAGGTTTATTAGAGTTTAACAACTATGAACTTACGGATTTATATGATGAAAATAATAGTGGATTAGAATCGCTCTTTGCTCCAACTAATCCAACGGCAATTAGTGTGAGAATAACAGACACTAAATTTGATAGTAATGGTTTGCTTTGGTCTGTGTCTAGTAGAATAGATAGTCCATTAAAATCATACAATCCTGCAACTGGTAATTGGCAGAGCTACAGTTTTACAAGCTTAATTGAAGATGGTTTTGACGATGAGGATGGTTTTTTTGAAATTGAAATAGACAATAATGGCACCAAATGGATTGGTTCTTATGACAATGGTTTATTAGCTTACAATGAGAGTATTACTAATAATCCGTTACGTAATATTAATTCGGCAGAGCAAAATGTACAACCTTTTACAAGATTTATAAGTCTAGCCATAGACAACAATAATCAACTTTGGGTTGGCACAACAAAGGGTTTAAGAGTACTTTATAATATATCTGGTTTTTATGACGATCCTAACCCAACACTTAGTCAAGTAATTATATTAGAAGATGGCATTGCTAAAGAATTACTAGAAGGGCAAATAATTACAGATATTGAAGTAGATGGGTCTAATAACAAATGGATTAGTACAGCAGATTCTGGTGTTTTTTATTTTACTTCAGATGGTCAGAGCACCATTTATCATTTTACAACAGATAATTCGCCTTTGCCTTCAAACACTATTAATGATGTGGCATTAGACTCTAATAATGGTATTGTTTATATAGCCACAAACAAGGGTTTATTAGGTTTTAAATCTGGAGGAACCAAAGTGCAAGAAACTTTAGAAGATGCATATGTTTATCCTAATCCTGTAAGACCAGAATACAATATTCTTGGCTTAAATGACCTTACCGATATTAACAAAGGCATAAAAGTTAATGGACTTACAGATAATGTAAATATTAAAATCACTGATATTGAAGGTAACCTTGTAGCAGAAGCACAATCTAATATTAACTTAAGGTCGTCTAACAACAGTTATAATTTTGCCATTGATGGCGGAACTGCGATTTGGAATGGTAAAAACATGGGCAATTCAGTAGTAAGAACAGGTGTTTATTTAATATTAATTTCAGATTTAGATTCGTTTGAAACCAAAGTTCTTAAAGTCCTAATAGTTAGATAAGCCATGCTTTCAAAAAATAATAGTATTGTACTTTCCAAATTAAAATATAGAGAGTATGACCTTATTGTTAAATGTTATACGCAACAAAGAGGTGTCGTTAGCTATTTGCTAAAAGGCGTTTTAAAATCTAAAAAAGGATTATCTAAAACGGTTTATTATCAAGCATTGTCACAGCTTCAAATAGAAGAATCTTATAAGCCCAACCAAACCCTTCATTTTATAAGAGAAGTAAAGTTTAATTATATATATAAAACGCTTCATACTAATATTTATAAAAGCTCTATCGTTTTATTTCTAGCCGAAATTCTTTCAAATGTTTTAAAAGAAGAAGAGAAAAATGACGATTTATATCAATTTATAGTAGCTGCGCTTCAATATTTAGATAACGAAGATGAGTTTTCTAATTTTCATCTTTTATTCCTTTTAAAACTAACGCGTTATCTTGGTTTTCAACCCGAAAACTTAAAAAATAATTATCCTTTTTTCAATTTAGAATCTGGAATATTTGAAGCACAAAACAACGGAATTTACTCGGTTTCTGGTGCAAATTTAACATTGCTAAAACAGCTATTGGGCACAAATTTTGATGGTTTAAATACTATAAAAATCAATGCTACGCAAAGACAAGAGTTTTTGAATATGCTATTGTATTATTTTGAATTACATTTGGGCAGCTTTAGAAAACCAAAATCATTACAAGTCCTAAACGACGTATTTCATTAAGTTTTTGTCAATAACGATTAATTAAAAGTGAAAAATAATTATCTATTTAGTATTATTATATTTTTAGTGCTGCAATTCAGTTATGGACAAACCGTAACGGTTCTAGAAGCAGATACTAAAACACCAATTTTGGGTGTATCGTTATATAATAATAGTAAAACAAAAACCTTAGTTACAGATATTAACGGACAAGCGCCATTAGACCGTTTTAAGAATAATGAAACTATTATTTTTAAAGACTTTTTATATCAAAAATTAGCATTAACCAAGTTACAAATAGCGCAATTTAATGATACTATTTATTTAATTCCAAAGGTAGAAGGGTTAAAGCAAATAGTTATTTCGGCATCTAAGTTTGAACAAAATAAACGCGAAATTCCCCAAACCATAGTTAGTTTAAGTGCTAATGATATTGTTTTTTCCAATCCGCAAACCAGTGCAGATCTATTAGAGAATACAGGTAATATTTACGTGCAAAAAAGCCAACTAGGTGGCGGAAGTCCTATGATTAGAGGGTTCTCTACCAACAGGTTATTAATTACTGTAGATGGTGTGCGTATGAATAATGCCATTTTTAGAGGAGGTAATCTTCAAAATGTTATATCCATAGATCCTCTTGCTATTCATAATACAGAAGTAACTTTAGGTGCAGGCTCAGTAGTTTATGGTAGTGATGCTATTGGTGGTGTTATGAGTTTTTATACCAAAAAGCCGCAATTATCTTACAAAGACAAGATGTATTTTAGTGCTAATGCAATGACGCGCTTTGCTAGTGCTAGTCATGAAAAAACAGGCCATGTAGATTTTAATTTGGGGTATAATAAATGGGCTTTTTTAACGAGTATCAGTTATACAGATTTTGAGGATTTACGTATGGGAAGTCATGGACCAGACGATTACCTGCGATTAGAATACGTAGAACAACAAAACGGCGAAGATGTGGTTGTAGAAAATCCTAATCCTAAAATTCAAAATCCAACAGGTTACAATCAGATTAATTTAATGCAAAAGGTGCGTTATGAGCCTTCAGATAATCTCGATTTTGATTTAGGATTATATTATTCCTCTACTTCAGATTACTCAAGGTACGATAGGTTGTTGCGTTATAGAGACGACACCTTGCGTTCTGCAGAATGGAGTTATGGTCCGCAACAATGGTTTATGGGAAATTTTCAGTTAACCAAACTGAGTAGTAGCTCTAGTTTTTATAATAAAATACAAACTACTCTAGCGTATCAAAATTTTAAAGAGAGTAGAAGAGATCGCGATTTTCAATCGGTTCTACGGAATGTTAACGAAGAAAATGTAGATGCTATTTCGCTTAATGTAGATTTTGAAAAACGTTTTAATTCTAAGATTTCATTGTTTTATGGTGCTGAGTACCTCTATAATTTAGTAGGTTCAGTTGGCGAAGAACAAAATATAGAAACCCAAAACAGTGTTGCTGCAGTAACGCGTTATCCAGATGGTTCTACATGGCAATCTTTTGCTGCTTATACAAGTTTAAAGTATAAACCCAATAGTAAATTTATTTTTCAGTCTGGTTTACGATATAATCAAGTGATTTCTGAATCAGATTTTACAGCGAATAATGAATTTTTAAACTTACCATTTAACGAGGCTAAAGTGAATACTGGTGCCTTAACTGGTACTGCTGGTTTTACTTGGTCACCTAGTGATATGATTCAATGGAAATTAAATGCTTCTACGGCATTTAGAGCACCAAATATAGATGATATTGGTAAGGTGTTCGATTCAGAACCTGGTGCTGTGGTTGTACCTAATAAAGATTTAAAAGCCGAATATGCCTACAGTGGAGAACTAGGCCTAAAACTAAATTTTGACGATAAAGTCGTTATAGATTTAGCGACGTATTATACATTTTTAGACAATGCCTTAATCCGAAGAGATTATGAGCTAAATGGCGAAACAGAAATTATGTACAATGGCGAGTTGAGTACAGTACAAGCCATGCAAAACGCATCGAAAGCCTGGATTTATGGGTTTGAAGTGGCTATGGATGTTAATTTTTCTAAGCATTTACAGTTGCGTACGCAATACAACATTATAGGTGGCACTGAAGATAATGAAGGCGTGGAAGAACCTACAAGACACGTGGCGCCAAATTTTGGAAAAACACATTTAAAGTTTAAAAAGAATAAACTATTAATTGATGGATTTCTGGTGTACAATAGTAAGTTTACTAATAGTCAGTTAGCACCATCAGAAACAGAGAAGGATTATATATATGCTAAGGATAGTAATGGAAATCCGTATGTGCCATCTTGGTACACACTTAATTTAAGAACCCAATATAAGTATAACGACAATTGGACCTTAACGGCTAGTTTAGAAAACATCACAGACCAACGCTACAGACCTTATTCTTCTGGAATTACAGCAGCAGGTAGAAATTTTATTTTAGCTTTAAAATATACGTTGTTGTAAACACTGAAGAGAGCGTATTTACTCAACGAAAAGACTTGTTTACTCATTCATCATTTTATTACTTCAAAATAAGAAATAGATTTGATTGCAAATTAAAACCGAAAACAATATGAGAAGACTTTTGACCATAATTCTAATTTTGACCATTATTTCGTGTGAACAAAAAGAAACAACAAAAGCGGATTTATCATTTAAACTAATAAGTTGGGGAAGTTTTTATGGAGCAGAACCTGAACAAATCGAAAAATTTGAAAAAATATTTGACAGTATAAATAAAAATCCTAACTCTAGAAAACAAGACAAAGAATTAAATGACTTTTTCTTAAGGTTAAAAGATAATGGATTATTCACTTCACCTTACATAAACCTTCGAATTGGAACTGACTCGACTTTGGTTGTTTACCTTTCGGAATCTGAATACAAAAAAGTAAAAGATTTTAATCATAACGACTTACTCAAACGGAATAAAAAAGTGGAATTAGAATTAGATATTATAAAAAAAGACATTGACATATATTATGCTGAACGAATTATAAGCGTGAATGAAGTTGATGGACAGACATATTGGAAAAAATAACTGTTTACAACACCGTATATAAAAAATCGCTAGATTAGTGCTTAAATAAAAGGCGTTGCTTTTTTACCAACTTCCGATTTTCCTTCGGAAAATCATCGCTGATAAAAACGCAACTTTCCATATACCAAACCGTAAGCTAAATTTTAAAAGTTACAAAAAGCAAAAAACTTTCTTGATATAGTCATCAAGAAAGCTTTTTTTGTAATTGATTCATTGACTATGTACAATGAATTTCATTCTATTATTTCTTTATCGCCTTTTTACTTATTACTTGACCGTTGGATAAAGTGACTTTAGCAATATACGCAGCTTGGCTTAATTGGTTGAGGTTATAAACTTCAGTAGAACTATTCCCTTTTAAGTTGTAAATACGTCTTCCTAAAACATCTAATATTTCTACATTGGTAATGATTACCTGTTTAGAGTTTGTTCTAAATTCTACATTATCGTTAGCTAACTCTACAATTGAAATTGTATTAGCATCAAGCACAGCATCATCAATAGAAAGCGCATTTGTGGTAAACACAATCTCAAAACGTTCATTGAACTCGCCAGTTTCAGATGTGAATGTATAGTCATTTGCAGAAAGATCATGATACAAGTTAAGGCTGTTATCTTTTACATATACTGTGTTGTCAGTCATAAAAGCGCCTTCAAACTGATGGATAGAAAGTGTATATAAAGTCGCAACGTCAATAGTTGTATAGAAACCTAAAGGAATCGTTTCGTTTATATCTAATCCGTTTGGATTTTTACCTTGTATTGCAAATTTATCTTCGTTAGTATCTTCTAACATGGTATAAATCATAGAATGTGCATTAGTAGATAAATTGCGCTTAGCATCATAATACATACCATCGTTAGCATCTGTTGCTCCATTAACGTATGCTATTAGCACTTGGTTTAATACACCATTATCAGAAGTTAAGTTTAACCATAGTTTATTGTTGCTATTAGTTGTTGATCTAAAAAACTGATCGTTACTACCAGTTACACGCATACTATTATTAAATACAACATCTGTTGTTCTTACACTACCACTAACCACTGCAGAAGCAACTCCATCATCCATTGATACAAAAAAGCCTTGACCAGAAGGTATATATCTATTTGGTGTAATACCATCACCACCCATTATTTCACCAGAACCATTTATGATAGCATAATCACTCTGTGCGTAATTTTGAGCTTGGTTACCATTAGTATCTGCATCTGCTGCTGTATTATGAGACCAGAAGAAAATAGCACCATTTAATGGACCTGCAGTTTGATCAATATTTGCATTTGCAGCTAAGAAAAGATCAGCATCTATAGCAGAAGGATAAGGGTTACCTATAAAGTTCCAGTTGTTATCTGCCGTTTCAGAATCATTTCTATAAATAGGGACATTATATACACCATTATTAAAAGGACCTTCAAACACATAACCAATCTGTGTTGGGAAAAGTGCAAAACTATTCTGCGTTGCTGCATAACCAACACCAGGAGCCATTATAGTGCCACCAGTAGCAAATTGCCAATCGTTACCATTATCATCTATATCATCCTGTCCTGCAATTGTGGCATTGTCATTGTTGGCTTCCATTGTGGCATCTAAATAGTTTTGACCAGAGAACGAATATACCTGGTTACCATCAGCTTCAGCTAAACCATCACTAATGGCTTCACCAGAAACAGGAGAACTCCAATAGGTGTATTCTCTATGGGAAGCGACCAATCCTGTGCGTTTTTCGACTTTAACTCTTGTTCTGTCTAACAATACATTACCTGAAACGGTTCCAATATCATTAACTTGCACAAATGATCCGTAAGGTCTTATCACCATAGTACCATCTACAATTAAATTGTTGTCAACACGTACATAATCATTATTCTCAATAATTAACTCATTCGTATCAGTAATAGTACAATTACAAGCTTCAAAACTTGTCTCGCCATTGGTAATTTCAGAAGTGTCATAGTCACCATCAATTATAGCATATCTATCTAAGGCTGGTGGTGCAGACCAATTGGTTCCATCCCAAACCGAAGCACGTACATCGAGTTTTACAGCATTAGTGGCTTCAAAACAAGTGGCTGTGTCTTCTCTTAATTGACAGTAATATTGGTAACCATCTAAGCCAGTAGTGTTAGGTATATTAAGTGTTGCAGACTGTTGTCCTGTATAATTGGTGTCCGCAGGTAATATCTCAGTCCATGTTGATGTGCCTGGCACATTATAAAACCATTGGTAAGCTAAATTTTGAGTATCTGCAGGCACTGGACCTGTGTGACCTTCTGTACCAGAAATCGTTAAGCTAGCAGATAATACACAGGTAAAAGTTGGTGCAACAGGTTGAACTGTTACCGTTGGAGGAACTCCTGTAGAAAAGTCATAATTTCCAATATCACTATAATCAACAGGTGTAAAACTATCCCAATCTGTTGCATCCCAAGTTGTACTTGGTGCAGTTATACCAGAATTCTTACGTCTATAAACATAATCTTTACTAGCAACTGTAAATACATTTCCTGCTGTGTCTCCCCATAAATCTATCCAAGTGTTAGTTGGTGTATAATACAAACGAATATTGTCGTCTTCATTAACACCACTTGCGTTATCAGAAAGATCATAGCCATGTGTTGCATAAGGATTTGTAGCGTCTGTACTTCCAAAAGCAAGTACAAATACATCATTGTTAAGCAACGTACCAGTTAAAGGAATAGTGTTAGTGGCAGTACCAGTTCCATTATTATGAATTCTTATTTCATAATTCGCTAAATTAACTGCGACTCCTGTTCCGTTAAAGATTTCTACGTAGGAATGAGAACCACTTCCATGATCTGTAATTTCACTAATAAATAAGTCTAAAGGTGGTGTACCTGTATTTCCTTCACAAGTAGATATAAGTTGATCAATAACTGTAAATAGTGCAGAACTTAAACAACCTAAATCATCATTAATTTCTAAGTTTCCGGTTGTTGCACCAGAAGGAATAGTTACTTCTATTTCAGAAGTAGAAATGACTGTAGCTATAGCAGCAATACCGTTTACAGTAACTGTTGTTGAACCGCCAAAATTATTAGCACTAGATGTTACGTTTACAATTGTGCCAACAGGTCCATTATCTGGTAAAAAAGTAAGTGTACCAGCAGCACATTCACCATTACCTTGAACGTTGAACGTATATGGATCTTCATCTGCATCATCACTTCTAATAGTGATAACGCCTGTTCTAGTTCCAACTCCTGTAGGAGAGAAAATAATTTCAAAATCTACCTCAGTACCAGCAGTGATTGTTGTTGCACCTGGATTAAGAGAAATTGTAAATTCTGCAGGATTAGATGAAACGATACTTACTAAACTAAGGTCGCCAGTACCTTCATTGCTAACATGGTATGTTTTAGGTGCTGTGGAGTTACCCATAACAGTTGAAGCAAAAATAGTATTACGACCAGTACTTGCAGCAGCTCCATTAGCAATTGAACCACCAGTATTACGCTCAATGTCTATTTCTGGAGTAGGTGTAAAACCGATACCAGTTAAATTAACTGTACACGTACCTTCGTCTAAGTCGTTATTATTTATAGTAAGCACACCTGTTCTTGTGCCATTCGCAGTAGGTGTAAATCTTACAGTTACCGTTTGAGAACCACTTGCAGCAATAGTAAAAGGCGTTGCAGGCGAAACAATAGTGTAATCTCCTGTGATACCAAAAGAAGAGATATCTAAATCAGCACCTCCAAAATTTTCAATATCAAATGTTAAGTCTGTGTTTGAAGATAATGATTGACTACCAAAATCAATAGTGTAGCCACAATTTTGATTAGTTGATGTATCATCTACAAGTTGTAATTCTGGATTTGCACCACCAGAATAACACGTCCAACTTAAATTTGAAATTGCGGTTCTATTTCCACCACTATTTCTTAATTCTACATCAATATTACCAGGAACATTTACAGTGGCTGAAAATGTGGAACTACCTGTAGCCGTAACTGCTATATTCCCACCATATTGCGTTCCATTAACGAATACCTGTAATGTTGAGTTTCCAGAAAATACGCGAGCATAATCAAAGGTAATTACACCACAACCTCCTGCTATTGAATTATCATTGGTTAATGATCCATCTCTTAATGTTATTGCTTCGTCGCCAGCCAAATCTTGATCAGATCTTGCATCAGTCGCTGTCCAATCCACACTATTATCTCCTGTCCATGACTCCGTACTGTATGCACTACTGTTACCACTATTCACAAAGGATTCACTTGCACAAGGACCCGTCAAAGTAGTGTCGTCTCCTGTCAAAGGACTTGGTGTATAATATAATGGACCACCAGAACAACCTGCACCATTATACGCAAAAACAAAAAAGTAATATTGGGTATTTTGTACTAAACCAGAGGCAGTAAATGTTGTAGATGTACCGCTTTGCACAACGGTTCCGCTACCTAAAGTAGCACCTACAGCGTAAGATGTGCCATCTACAGGAGTTGCACCTAAAGTAGCAGATGTACTTGCTACAATTAAGTAGCTATCTGCTGCTGAAGCTGTAAATGAGCCATCAATAGAAGAACTCGTAATGTTATTTAAAACTAAACTGGTTGGTTGAGCTGTTGGTGAAGTACAAGGTGCGGCAGGTATTCCTGTGATCTCTGCATCATCTATTATCCAAGTCTCGTTTCCCGAATTATTCTCAAAACGTATTCTAATTCTTAGGTTTGCAACACTAGGTAAATCTGTAATTATAATTTCATTTATTCCTGATGCACCATCTCCTCCTGAAACAGAAGTTAAATAACCACTAGCATTGTAGACATTTGATTCGGTAGAACCTTGGCCAAAATGCCATAAAGCATTATTATTACCATTAACTTCGGCTTGTTGAGTCCAATTAGTTCCTCCATCGTCACTAACTTCAACGATTACAAAATCAGAACTATCTGCACCATTTCCACTTGTTCCTCCAAAAGAAGCTAATTTAATTGAGAAGTCAACATTTGTAAATGAAGATGAATTTACATTTCCAAATAAAATTGTAGTTGCACTATTCGTGACTTTTCTACCTTGAGTTCCACTGACAAAATTATCTTGGCCTGCAGGGTAAGGACCAGTGCCTGTAGCGTTGTTTCCACCTGTATAAGTCATTGTAGGTGTAGCTGGTACAGTTTCAAAATCTTGAATGGCAATAGTTGTTTGCCCATAACCTAGGCTAACAGCAAAACATATAAAAATAAGTGGTAAAACGTAGTTTTTAATCATAAGGGATAATTAAAAAGGATTAATAGCTTACAAAATTAATTTAAAATGCTTGTAAGACAGCAACTTGTAAGTTACGTATTTATTAACAAATCATTTAGTTTAGATAGAATTTATCTATAAAAGACACGATATGTCGATGTAGTGTAAAACTCAGGTTTTAATCGTAAGAAATTTAAGATGTCTTCAAACAAAAATCTATCGTATTTTTGGCACAATGAATTCTACCAAAACTTATACTGTAACAGAAGCCAAACGAAAGTTAGAAAGTTATTGTGCCTACCAAGAACGTTGCCACAAAGAGGTTAGAACAAAGCTGAAAGATATGCGTATGATACCAGAGGCAATAGACGTTATCTTGGTGCATTTAATTGAACATAATTTTTTAAACGAAGAACGCTTTGCTCAGGCCTTTGTCCGTGGGAAATTTAGAATTAAAAAATGGGGAAAAAACCGATTGGTTAGAGAATTAAAACAGCGAGAAATTTCTAAATATAGCATTGATAATGCCCTTAAAGAAATTGACTTAGATGATTATTACCAAACCTTAGATGAATTAACTCAAAAACGTATAGCACAAGTTAAAGAAAACAATGTGTTTAAAAAGAAGAAAAAAGTTGCAGATTACTTGCTGTATCGAGGTTGGGAATCGCATTTAATCTACGAGAAACTAAATGAATATCTCAAATAAAAAGCCTTTTCAAGTTAATGAAAAGGCTTTCTAAATTATAAGAATTTATAATAGGTTACATATTAAAAACAGCACCAATATTTAATGTAAATTGGTTATGTATATCAATAGAATCTGTATCGTATTTAGCTAAAGGAAAGTTAGCTTCGCCATAAACACCAAAACCTTCAGAAAAGAAATAACGCGCACCAACATGACCACCAAAGTTTTTAAGGCTAAGGTTTAAACCTGGGTAAACATCAAGATTTTCATCAACATTAATAACATTTCCTAAGTTGGCGTTAAAACGCGCTTTTAAATCAAAACGATCACCAAAATCTAATTTTGAGATAAAGCTTGAACCACCTAATGCATAAGAAGAAGATACACCTACTGAGATGTTTTCACCTAAGCCATAATCGTAACTTAAATTAATACCTGTAGCATAATCTTGAATATTTGCACCTACTTGAAATTTTTGGTCACCTTCACCAATAAAGGCTTGAGAATTACCAAAACTAAAGGTCAGTATAGTGATAAAAAGTAAAATATTTTTCATGTTTTTTATTTTTAAATAATAGCGACAAAGATACAAATAGAATTTTAAATAGGTCAGAAAATTAACCGAATAGCTTAGTATTTGCAATTGCTTTATTGTTTTTATGGTCTATCCATTTTTGCCCTTTTAGGCGTCGCATTACATTGTCAAAATTCCGCATTATTAAAATATTATAAAATGCTTTACCTAAATTCTTAGGGTTTCTAGCAATAGCACGTAAGCTCATAGAGAATCCTGGTGTTACATAACGCATGTAATGCCAATAACCTTCTGGCATGTAGAGCACATCACCATGATTGAGTTCGCAATCCCAACCTTTTGCTTTTTTTAAGGCTGGCCATTTATTAAGATCGGGATTATTAAAATCTATATCTTCTCTAGTAATTAAAGAATGAGGGACTTTATAAAGGTATTTGGTCTGTTTTTGGTCAAATAGAATACATTGCTTTTTGCCTTCAAAATGAAAATGAAAAATGTTAGCCAAGTCAATATCATAATGCATAAAGGTGTGCGAATCTGTGCCACCAAAAAATAGCATTGGTAATTTTTTCATTAACCGAAGTCCAAAATCTGGAAACTTAAAATCTTGCTGAAGCTGTGGTACTTCTTTTAAAATATTCCATAGGAAGATGCGATATTTTGTAGGTTCGCGTTGCAAGAGATCAATGTAGTCGCTCATTTTCATTTGAGCATGCGCCTGGTTAAAGCCATCTTTATAATCTACAGGTCTATCATCATAAAGCGGCACTGTAATGTCGCCAGCTAATTCTTTTACGTACTCTAAATTCCATTTAGAATACGCAGGCCAATCTAAGATAGCATCTTCTATGACCACAGGTTTCTGTGGTTTAAAATATTGAGTAAGAAAATCTTCCTTCGTAATTGTTTTAACACGAGGAATTGCTGTAAGATTGAGTTTCAAAAATTTATAGAATTTAGGCTTCAAAATTAAAAAAAGCTTTGAAGACTAACTTTTAAAAGTTGTTAAATTACAACCAAGTTGTATCTCGTGTTGTAGCATCTAAAACATCAATATCTAAAATTGAAGCGATTTGTTTAGCTTTTGCGAATGCGTCTTCCACATCTTTTGTATCATAAATTTCAATTTTCTGATTGGTATTATAAAACAAATTTACTTTAACAATAGCACTAGATACATTTGCACTTGCACTCGCAGCCCAAACGGTAGTGGTTTCTGTGGTTTTAAAAACAGAAACATAATCTATTTCCGGAAGCGGTTGCCATTTTCCTATACTTATCCCGAATAAGGATTTAATACGTCTGTAGGTTTTTTGTTCAAAATTTATTTCAACACCATCTTGAATTAATAAATAGACACCTATAAAAAGTGGCACTAAGCCTTTAATATCATCAAAAATAATAAAGAGGCCAACGATTACTGCAAAAACGCCCAAAACAAGCTGCCAAAGTAAATTTTTTCGTTTGAATTTAAATATATCCATAGTTGACATTTAAGGTTAAAAAAAGTCCATTCTATTAAAAATGGACTTTTTTGATATTTAGTAAGTCTTAAGACTTTTCAATTTTAGCATCTTCGGCTTCAATCTCTTTTTTGTCTTTACCTTTTAAATACTCTGGTAAATCCATACCAGCCATATTAAACATGTCTTGTAAAGGTGGTACAGATTTGTACATACCAGATAAGAAATTAGCCGTAGAAGATTTGCCATCTTCATTGCTAGAACCACCATCCCAAACGGTCACTTTATCAATTTTAATATTCTTAATCGCTTCGGCTTGTGCTTGTACTAATTCTGGTAATTTGTCTGCAATTAATAATAATACAGCATCTCTACTATTGTTACCAGCCGCTTTTACAATTTGCTCCATACCAGCGGCTTGCTTGGTTAAGATTTCAAACTGACCTTGTGCTTCGGCTTGTGCTTTAAATAATATGGCATCAGCTTCACCTTTTGCTTTACGTCTAATACGCTCAGCTTCTGCTTCTGCATCAATTTCAGCCTTTTGTTTATCAATTTCAGCAGGTACAATAATATCTGCCATTTGAGATGAACGCTCACGTTCTGCTCTTGCGGTTTCTGCTTCTTGCTCTGCAGCATAAGACTCTTCTAAGGCTTTTGCAGCTTGTACTTTCTCAGACGCAATAGCCACACGTTCTGCTTCGGCTTCACGCTGACGACGTAAAGAATCTGAATTGGCAACTGCAATTTTTGCTGTGTTTTCGCCTTCTACAGCTTGTGCATTGGCAGCAGCAACTTGTGTTCTTTCATCTTGTACAGCATTAGCTTCACCAATAGAACCATCTCTAGTTTTCTCTGCAACCGATTTACGCGCTGCGTTAATAGCGTGTGCAGCAGCTTCTTTACCAAGGGCTTCAATATAACCAGACTCGTCAACAATATCTGTAATGTTTACGTTGATTAATTTTAAACCTACTTTCTTCAATTCCGTTTCAACCGACTGCGAAATGTTAGTTAAAAACTTATCGCGATCGTTGTTAATTTCTTCAATATCCATAGAAGCAACTACCAAACGTAACTGACCGAAAATAATTTCTTTCGCTAATTCTTGTACATCTTGTGCGCCTAAACCTAATAAACGTTCTGCAGCATTTTGCATTACTCCAGGTTCTGTAGACACACCAATTGTAAAACGTGAAGGTACATTAACACGAATGTTTTGTTTAGATAACGCATTAACCAAATTCACCTCAATAGAAATTGGCGTTAAATCTAAAAATTCATAATCTTGAATTACAGGAATAATAAAGGCTGCACCACCATGAATACACTTAGCCGACTGTCCGCCACCAACTTTACCATAGACTACTAAGATTCTATCCGAAGGACAACGTTTGTAGCGTTTGATTAAAATAATTAAGGTCAGTACAATAAATAAGACCACAAAAATGGCGAGCATAGGAACGCCTAAGCTGTCCACATTAAAATTTTCTTGAATGGTTAGTAATGTCATAGTTTTTAAATTTGAAGGTTTGTTTTTTTAGTTAGATATTTTCTTTTGAGTGTCGTTACTCAATAAAGGGTCAGGTTGTACTTTAGAAGCTTCAATAGGTTTTCGGGTTTGGTCCACAATTAAAATACCGTTTGAGGTTACATCAACGACTTTTATAATGGTTCCGGTTTTTAATGGTGTTAACGAATCTGTTAGTGCATCTAATTCTCTCATTGTACCTTGTACGCTAACATTTACTTTTCCCATTCTAGAACGGTCTTCGCCAATAGTTAAATAGACTTCGCCAACCGCATCAATAGCATTTTTATAATTTAAAGTACCACTATCAGTTAGTTTACTGATAAAGTAGAAGAGTGTTGCCATTATGACCATCATTAATAAACCACAAACTGTGGAAACTATAATAGTTAATGGTGTAGAAAGGCCAGCATCAATACACGCAATGCCACTCCAACCAAAAATGGTAAAGAAGCCAACAAGGTTTTTAAAGGAAATAAACTGAAATCCGGCTTCTATATCGCCATCAATATCATCAGCATCGCCTCCTGTAAATGCCATAATCATAACTACAGAAAACACAAGAGAACCAAGGATAGCCGTTAACCAATATATTTTGGAAAGTAATTCTAAATTTGAAAACCAGTCTGCCATAATTCTAGGGTTTTATTTGAGTTAATAAATATACAACCTAATAAGGTTTTAGGCTTATTAATTTGAAAGTAAATTAGACACAAAATGGCCACCAAATAAGACATATAATGTCCTGGTTATTTCTAAATCTTGGATTGGATAAGTATTTATCCAAAATTAGGAATGTAAAATTTATATGATGGTTATTTGTAGTGTGGTTGTTTTAATGCTTTTGAAGCTTCATAAAAGATTAAAATCTTAACCACTTTCAAGATATGAGTAGCAGACGAAAGAATTTTGTTACAGTTTTATTGAAAAATATTTTATTTGATTGATTTGTGGTTATTTAGAAGACATTAGTCTATAGTTACTAAAACCCTCTGTTTGTCATTCCTGCTCTTTGTCATTCCTGCTTTTTGTTATTCCTGCGCAGGCAGGAATCTACAACGACCTTTTTGTTAGTCTAGTTTTACTCTTTGCGTAATTGAATATTATAGGAATTATAGGAAATGTTGGAGCTGTGTTCTATTGTTGTGGATTCCTGCCTTCGCAGGAATGACAGTAACTTGTTTACTTGTAAGAGTGAGATTGTTCGATTAAGGATTATAAAAATAAAAAGATTATGCGGTATAATTAGGATAAAAATTTTGTTACCGCTCTTTGTCATTCCTGCGCAGGCAGGAATCTACTAATGTCCTTTTTGTTAGTCTAGTTTTACTCTTTGCGTAGTTGAAAATTATAGAAATTATAGGAAATATTGAAGATGTGTTCAGTTATTGTGGATTCCTGCCTTCGCAGGAATGACAAATTGGAATGAAAATGTATATCCTAAATGATTAAAACCTATTCAACTATTGAAAACAAGTCCAGTCTTTAGATAAATCTTTCCAGATAGGATTCTCTTCTTCAATAAGATTTATCTTCCATTGACGTTTCCATTTTTTCATATTCTTTTCTCTCTTAATAGCATCATTAACATACTGATAGGTTTCAAAATATATTAATCTATTTAGACTGTATTTTTTAGTGAAACCTTCGATTAACTTGTTCTTGTGTTCAAACATTCTGCGCTCTAAATCATTGGTAACACCAATATACAAAGTTCCATTATACTTGTTGGATAGTATGTAGAGGTAATATTGATGTACGTTTCTATGCATGATTTTATTGATGCATTGTGGATGAACTTTTTTTAAACTGAGGGTTTGTCTCTTTTTTAGAGGTAAAAGAATTTTTGATTTTAATAAAGATATGAATTGTTTTTAAGTTGAGAAATTCAGTAGGTTTTTTTCTGTAAATAGCCGCATTTTCAAACATAAGCCCTTTGTCATTCCTGCGCAGGCAGGAATCCACTCATTATCATAATTATTGTATGTGATATTACTTTCTATAATTACTCGTTGTTAGAATTATAGGAATTGTTTTAAACTAGGTTGCTTTATTGTGGATTCCTGCCTGCGCAGGAATGACATAAATTTCAAGAATGCCAATAACTTTTTGTTTTTAAGAATGATATTCCTGTTTTACTCATAGACTTCTAGTTTATTCAAACGCATTCGTGACTAATTAGTTTAATAGCTGTCCTGAAAGGTTTCAAAAACCTTGTATGTATAAAAAAATCCTGCAAAATCAAAAAAAGACTTAGCAGGATTTTTACAAGAATAATTATGTTTACTCTGTTTGTCATTCCTGCGAAGGCAGGAATCCACAATTATTTAAATTTGTAACGCATACCAAACAACACATTACTTGGTGGCATTGGTGTAAACCCAGATTCAATATAATCAGCATCAAAAATATTACTTGCTGTAATTGATAATTCCACTTGTTTTAATGCCATTACAATAGAAGCATCCCAAACGTTGTAAGTTTGTCCTATGGTACGTTCCGCGTATTTGTAAACGATATTCTGACTTATATTTTTAAATAATTTTGTGCTTAATCGTGTTGTAAAATGATGTTTTAGCGTGTTTAAGGAGTAACGCGATAATTCTGGGTTTTGGTCTAAAATATCATCTTCTAAAAAGCTATAACCAATAGCTAAAGTTTGGCTGATGTTATTCAACTTAAAATTATAAGACGCATCAAACTCAAACCCTTTTGTGTTGACTTCGGCAATATTGGTTGCTGTAAAGGATTCTTCAGTAGTATTTTGTCTTACATAATCAATAAGGTTTTTAGCATCTCTGTTAAAAGCGGCCAAGGTTACTGAGAATTTTGGCGTTATATATTTTAGTCCTAGTTCTTGAGCTAAGGCATCTTCTGGTTCTAAATCCGGATTCCCAATACTTCCGCCACCGTTGTAATACAAATCTGTGTAGGTTGGTATTCTGTAGGTATAACCAACATTTCCGTAAGCTTTTAAGTTGTTAGTAATATCAAAACCAATATCTAATCCAGGAAAGGCATTAAATTTAAAATCCGAAAAATACGTCATAGCAACACCAGGTGTAATGTCTAATCGGTTATCGGCAAGTTCAAATCTATGTTCTAAGAAAACCGTTGCCATAAAACGATTACGTTGCCCTAAATTGTTACTTTTTAAATAGGTTTTAGAAAGGTCGACACCAAAACCAGTTTCGCCTAATTCAGATTTATAGGACGCATTGGCTTCAGCACCAATTTTATTCGAAATATGAAAATTTCTAAAAAAATTAGGGTCATCACGTTGTAATAAGAACATGTCTTGATTACGTTTCCAATACACACGTGGTTGAATTTTTAGTCGTTCAGATTTAAAAGTTGTTGTAAAAGCAATTAAACTGTTTTGTGTTTCTTCATATTCATTAAAACCCCAACTCGATGGTGTATAGAAATTTTCAGCACCAAAATTCTTTTCAAAAAATGTGGCAATCATTTCAATAGGTTGTGCTTTTTTGTTGAAAACACTCTTTAAGAAATAATTCGAATTTTCATAATCTGTATTATTTCGATAACCATCAGACGTCATTTTCCCAGCATGAAAAATATGTGTTGAGTTTTCTAATTTTGATCCAACGGTTACAGAACCGTTAAGCTGACCAAAAGAACCAGCTTCAACATTTGCAGAAACAGCGTTGTTTACGTTAGATTTAGTCACAATATTAATAGCACCAGTAAAAGCATTTTGTCCAAAAACTCGAGCTGCAGGCCCTTTTATAATTTCAATACGCTCAATAACTTCTAGAGGTAAAGCGGCATTCATGGTGTGATGACCAGTTTGAGCATCGTCCATTTTTATACCATCAATTAATAGAAGTGTTTGGTCAAAACCACCACCTCTAATAAATAAATCGGCCTGACTTCCGCCTGTGCCACGTCTTCTAATATCTACACCAGCAACTTGCTGTAATAAATCTGCCATGTTGGTCGCAGAACTATTTTTAATATCAGTTGCTGTAATAATGTTTATGGTTCTAGAATTTTCTTTAAAGGGTAAATCTATTCGTGTAGACGTCACTATAACTTCACTTAAAGAATCCGTTTTAATTTCTGGTTGTTCGTTTTGTGCGCTCGATTGAAAGACACTAAAAGCTAAAACGATAAAAAGTAAGATTGATTTTTTCATCTCTATAAGTTTTGCAATACAGGTTATTGCTTGGTTTAATTTTATGTTGCAAAAGTCGTAACTTTCCGGACGATTAAACTAGTCCAGTTTTAAAACAATGAATAGTCCGGTTAACGATATTTTAAAGCAACTTGTCACGTTTAATAAGACTTTGGTTCAACCTGTTTACATTCAAGTGGCGCAGCAAGTCATAAATGCGATACAGCGTGGTTATTTAGAAAAAGGAACTAAATTACCAGGTACACGTGTGTTGAGTGAGTTATTAAATATTCACAGAAATACTGCAGTAGCTATTTATGATGAATTGGCATCACAAGGTTGGGTGGAAATTGTAGCCAATAAAGGCACGTTTGTATTAATACCAGATGCCTCAGACACCAAAATTAAAGCAGCAACGCAGCATATTCATCAAGCTTATGCATATCCAAAAGTGGCTGGTTTCCCGTTTCAGCAATCGTTTCATTTAGCATCAACAACAGAAGAAACTGTTGCAAAATATACCATTAGTGATGGTAAACCCGATTTAAGATTACATCCTGTGCATCAATTTTCAAGATGGTACAGTGCAGCCATGAAACGGAAACCGCTTATCATTAAGTGGAATAGAACGAGTGCGCTAATCCCTTCGGTTTTTAGTAAGCAACTTTGTAATTTCCTGAACGCAACACGTGGATTTCATATAAAACCCAACAATTTATTGAACACGCGAAGCACAGAAATGAGCTTATACATTGTATCTCAATTGATAATTAAACAAAACGATTTAGTCTTAGTTGGGCAGTTGAGTAATTATGCGGCAAATATGATTTTTCAGCAAGCAGGTGCAACTATAAGAACCATTCCTGTAGATGAAGAAGGTCTAAATGTTGAATATATAAAAAGCCACTTTTTAGCTGGAAGTATTCGATGTCTGTACATCTGCGCCAATAGAGATTACCCAACCACAGTAACTTTAAGTGCTAATCGTCGATTAGAATTATTGCAACTGGCTAAAAATTATGGTTTTGCCATTATAGAAGATGATTACGATTACGATTTTCAATTTACAGGTTCTGCCATGTTACCAATGGCAAGTGCAGATGTTAATGGTATGGTTATTTATTTAGGCAAATTAGGACAGTCGTTATTTCCAAGTTTTCATACAGGTTTTGTGGTGGCACCAGAAAATTTAATTTCAGAAGCTAAAAACTATCTGCAATTATTAGATAAGCAAGGTGATTTAATACAAGAACAAATGCTAGCCGAATTAATTTCTGAAGGCGAAATATACCGTTTAAAGAAAAAGAATATTGTTACTTACAAACAGCGTCTCGATAGCTTATGTCGTTTTTTAAAGCTGCATTTTGAAGCTATTATCACTTGGGAACAACCGTCAGGTGGATTAGCTATTTGGTTACAATTTATCGAAACCATATCATTAGTTAAATTGGCTGAAGAAGCTGAAAAATTAGATTTATTTCTGCCGAAAACCATTTTATATCAAGATAAAAATACCTGTGCTATTCGTTTTGGTTTTGGTCATTTAAACGAAGAAGAACTCGAAATTGTGATTCAGAAATTGAAAAATGCGTATACTAATGTTATAGCGCTTTAATTGGGAATTCAGTATTGCAATCTTCACATTTATACTTGTAACGTGTGCTAAAAGGTAAAGTGCCAGTAATAAAACCAATAAGAAAAGACATTAAAGATTTTAAATTAGTGATGGTGGTGTACATTTCAATATGTTCGCCTTTACAATTTGGGCAAACAATAGGATTACCATCGTCATCTACGGAATAGGCTTTAATGGATTGTAGAATAGCTCTCGCTTTTTCTTCGTCTTTAGCCAGTACTTTTAGTTTTACACCACCAATAGCTTGGCTCACCAAAGGATCTGTGTCTATGGTTAAATTATCTCTAAGAAAAACGTCTATGCCATCTGCTTCTAAGCGTCCTTTGGCAATTTGGGCTTCCGTAGAATAAGGGAATTTTGCTATGGTTACAAAGATGTTTTGCATTTGGTAAAGATAATGTAATGTTGTTTAGACCTAACAGGTTTCAAAAACCTGTCAGGTCTATGTTCAGGTTATTCAGTTGTTCCAGAATTCATTTTAATTTTCCAGGCCTCTTTATCAACCCATTTAAAATTATTGGGTTCTGTGGCATCTAATAAATCAATGTTTAATTGTTCTGAAAGGTCAAAACCGATGAGAAAGGCTTCTTGGTAATCGTGTTCTTCGTAGAGTTCAAAATGTTTATTGGTATCGTACCAAAGGTTGACTTCAAAAATATAATCGCCACCAATTGTTGGTTGATGAAAAACCGAAACATATTGATAGTTTTTAATGGTTTGCCAAGACCCAAATTTTATAGGACCTATATTATAAGTAGGTCTAAATCTTGAATTTTTAATATCTATATGAATGCTTTTTGTTAAGGTAAATGCAATGCCAATGGATACTAAATAAATACTTGGTTCAATGCCATATATAAATTTTATAAATCCCTTCTCATTAAATTCTATGTTGTATAATGCAAAAAGTATGATTAGTGTGGCTATAGAAAAGAATAATGCAGCTATGGGAATTTGCCAAATTGGTCGCGGACTTTCTGAAATTATGGTGTTAGGTTTCATAGATTCAAATATATGAAAAGACCTAGTAGGTTTACTTAGCACTGAACTTGTTTCATTATCTAACCTGACAGGTTTGAAAAGTGTTTTTTTGATAAATATTATTGTTTATCGATAATTTTTATATATTTGTTATCGTAAAACGATAATTATGAGTTCCACGAAAATACTTTATGTAATACTAAATGTCATTATTATTCTTATTCTAGCAAGTATAGGTTTAGGGATTTTTGTTTTATCAACGACGCTTTTAGGTATTGAACAAAATTTTGTGCTTTTCAGTGAAGATGTATTAACATATAAAACTGAAGGCATGCTTTATCGTTATATCTTTTTTAAGCTTGTAATTTATGCTGTTTTTGTTGCTGCGCTTTGGAAATTAAGAAAGGCAACAAAATTGTTATTGAATAATGATTTTCATAACGCCGAACTTATAATGGAAATGTTCTCTTCGGGAAAACTTATGGTGCTTTCTTCAGTAGCTTTGTGGGTTATTGATGAGATGAGCAATATGTTTTTTAAAAAGAAAGTTATACTTGGTTTAAGTGAAAAAACATTAGTCTATTTATTAATAATTGCAATGGGATTATTTTTAATGCTAGTGAGTACAGTGCTTAGAGATACTAAGATTATAAAGGAAGAAAATGACTTAACTATATAATTATGAAAACAATGAATATTTTAAAAAAGCTAATAACGGTATATTATTATGTTGTTGGTATAGTATTAT